>RXJW01000152.1 GCA_003963005.1 Burkholderiales bacterium | reverse complement strand
ACCTCGGTGCTCAAGCGCGCGGTCTGGACGCTGTGGCACTGCCTGGACCAGATGGACCGCACCTGGCTGCCGGTGCGCCACGCCTGGCGCCTCAACGAGCGCCACTACGGTGCGCTGCAAGGCCTGAACAAGGCCGACATGGCCAAGCAGTACGGCGACGAGCAGGTGCTGATCTGGCGCCGCAGCTACGACACGCCGCCGCCGGCGCTGGAAGCGACCGACCCGCGCAGCGAGCGCAGCGACCGCCGCTACCGTGGCCTGGACGCCAGCGACATCCCGCTGACCGAGTGCCTGAAGGACACCGTCGCCCGCGTGCTGCCGTTCTGGAACGAGACCATCGCCCCGGCCATCAAGGGCGGTGAGCGCGTGCTGATCGCCGCGCATGGCAACAGCATCCGCGCGCTGGTGAAGTACCTCGACAACATCGCGGACGACGCGATCGTCGGCGTCAACATCCCCAACGGCATCCCGCTCGTGTACGAGCTCGACGCCGACCTCAAGCCGATCAAGAGCTACTACCTGGGCGACGCCGAAGCCGCCGCGAAGGCCGCAGCGGCCGTCGCCAATCAAGGCAAGGCTTGATCGACCGCAGACATCACCTCATCGACGCCGGCCCACGCCGCCGGCCCGCGTCGCATGAGCGTGACCGTCGACCCCCACGGCGCCCAGCGCGCTGCATCCACCGGCCCCCAGATGCTGAGCAGCCGCGCACCGACGCCGGCCGCCATGTGGGCCGGGCCGGTGTCATTGGCGACCACCACGCCGGCCAGCTGCAGCAGGGCGTTGTAGACGCCAAGCGCCACGCCATCCAGGGGCAGCGCGTCGGGGTAGAGATCGCGCGCGCCCTGCACCTCGGCCGGCCCCGGCACGATGACCACGCGGTGCCCGGCGGCCGTCGCGCGCCGCACGAAGTCGGGGAAGGCCGGCCAGCTGCGGTCCAGAAACTCCACGCGGCCGTTGGCAAACGGGCAGATCAGCACATAGCGCCCTGGCTCGATGCCGTGCTGGGCCAGCAGCACGCGCGCCGCCTCCCGCTGGTCCTCGCTGACCTGCAGGCCGATGTCCTGCGGCGGCTCGGCCTGCACACCCAGAAAGTCGCAGGCCAGCTCCCAGTACTCCACCAGCGTGTGCCGCCCCTCGCGGCGCGGCAGGCCCCGGCGCAGCAGCCAGGTGCGGCCATCGCCTGCGTGGCCCACCGGCTTCAGGCCGGCCCAGCGCGCGTCCAGCGCGGCGGAGAAGGCGTAGGGGAAGAGCAGCATGTTGTCGCGGCGGTCGAAGCCCGGGTCGAGCTTCAGCGCCTCGCGGCGCATCACCCGCAATTGCCCGATGCGGTCATGCAGGCCCGCGGGCCGCACGTGCACTGGCCAGCCTTCCGCCTCCAGCAGCCCGCGAGCCCAGCCCTTGCCCAGCAACTGCAGTGCGTGGCCGTGCTGCTCCAGCAGGCGCAGTGCGGGAATGCTCAAGACCGTGTCGCCCACGAAGTTGCGCAGGCGGACGATGAGGGGGCGGGCTTCTATCATCGGCAAACATTCACAAATGGCGCGGGATTCTCCACCCCATTGCATGATTTCACTGCCCTCCTCCACCGAAGTGATCGACGCCCACGACGCGGCGCTGGCCGCGCCGCCTGTGGCCGCCGCGGCCGATGACGTGCGCGGCTGGGTCGCCGTGAACCACTTCCACAACCGCAGCCTCTGGGCCCAGGAAGACCTCGCCCGCCGCACCCAGGCGCCCGACGCCGAGATCGTGGCCAACAAGCGCGCCATCGACCGCCACAACCAGGCCCGCAACGACGCCATCGAGCGCATCGACGAGTTCCTGCTCGCCGCCCTCGGGCTGGTCGACCCGTCCACGCTCGCCAGCGCCCTGCCCCGCTCGACCGTGCCGCCCGGCGCGCGCCTGAACAGCGAGACGGCGGGCTCGATGCTCGATCGGATCTCCATCCTCGGCCTGAAGATCGCCGCGATGCGCGAACAGACACTGCGCACCGACGTGGACGATGCCCACCGCCAGGCCTGTGCGGAACGGCTCGAGCGACTCATCCAGCAGCGCACCGACCTCGGCCGCTGCTACGACGAACTGCTGGCCGATGCGCGTGCCGGCCGTGCCTACTTCAAGGTCTACCGTCAGTTCAAGATGTACAACGACCCGCGCTTGAACCCGGCGCTCGTCGCGGAGTCGAAGTGATCCCGGCGCGCTTTGCGGCCAACCTGGACTGGCTCTATCCGGAGCTGTCCTACCTGGACCGCATCGGCGCTGCACGGGCCGACGGCTTCGCCCAGGTCGAGATGCTGTTCGCGCACCTCGAACCACGCGCCGAATTGCTGGCCCGGCTCGACGGCGTTGGCGTGGCCCTCGTCAACGCGCCGTCGGGCGACTGGACCCAGGGCGATCGCGGATTCGCGGCGCTGCCCGGGCGCGAGGCGGATTTCCGCGAGCGCACCCTGCGCGGCTTCGAATTCGCGCAGCAGGTCGGCGCACCGGTCGTGCATCTGCTGTCGGGCATCGCCGAAGACAGCGCCGACACCCGTGCCATCTGGCTGGAAAACCTGGCCTGGGCGGCGGCCCGGGCGCCCGCGGGCCTGACGCTGACGGTGGAGCCCATCAACCGGCTCGATATGCCGGGCTACTTCCTGCATCGCCAGGCGCAAGCCCTCGAACTGCTGGACATGCTCGGCTCGCCGCGCGTGAGGTTGCAGCTCGACCTCTACCACTGCCGCCGGGCAGAGGGCGGGGAGTCGCTGAGCCACCTGAACCGCGCACTGGATCTCGGGCTGCTCGCTCACGTGCAGGTGGCCGGCACGGACGGCCGCCACGAGCCGCACGCGGCGGAGTACGCCGCCGAACTGGCGCTGCTCACCGAGCGCGCCTGGCCCGGCGCCGTCGGCCTGGAGTACCGCTCGCGCGCCGGCACACGTGCGGGTCTGGCCTGGCTGGGCTGAGCCTGCGCGCCAGTGCTGTGCCCAGCACCGCCCACGCCCGGCCGGCCGGCTTGCCGATCAGCCTTGGGCCAGCGCGGTGCTGATCGTGGTGCGCAGCACTTCGGCGAGCGCGCGTCGGTCCTGACCCTCCGGCTGCACGCTCGGCAGGACCTGCACGTCGATGGCCAGGCCGCGTGCCGCCGCGATGCGCCACAGGCTCTGCACCAGTGTCGTGTCGCCGATGAATCGCGCCGCCACGCTGAAGTGCTCCCCGGGTTCATGCCAGCGCAGCACAACCGGCAGCACCGGTGCCTGCGTGGACACCGCGGCCTGCAGCAGGTTGGCATGGAAGGGCAGCAGCGCCGGGCCGGCGCCGGTCGTTCCTTCCGGGAAGACAGCAACACAGTCCCCCGCCTGCAGCGCCGCGGCCGTCTGGTGCACGACGCGCAAGGCATCGCGCTTGCTGGTGCGTTCGATGAACAGGGTGCCCGCGCCTTCGACCAGGGCCCCCACCAGCGGCCAGTGCTTCACATCGGCCTTGGACACGAACCGCGCCTGCGGCAGCACGGCATGCACCGCGGCGATATCCAGCCACGACACATGATTGGCCACGATCAGATGCCCCTGTGCCAGCCCCGACCCGCGGACATCCAGGCGGATGCCGAGGATGCGCAGCGTCTTGAGCGACCACCACTGGATCAGTTGATGCCGTGCGGCCGCACTCAACAGCTCGAAACGCCGCACGATCCACAGGCCGTGCAGCACATGGGGCGCGAGGCGCAACAGCCGCCCGACGGCGACGAGCGATCTCATGCCGCTTCGAAGGCGACGTGGCCGGCCACCAGGGTGAAGCGCACGCGCGCCGGCAACTCGAAGCCGGTGCGGTCGAAGGCGAACGGCGTGTGCTTGCCCTGGCTGGCCAGCGCCTCGGGCGTGACGGCCCAGCTCGCACCCGCGTCGAACACGCAGACGTCCGCGACACCGCCTTCCACGAGCCGGCCGGCGCTCGCCGACAGCGAGCCCAGCGCCGGGCCGAGCACGCGCACCGGCTCGGCCGTCACGACCGCGAGGCCACGGGCGAGCGGCAGGCCCGAGTCCTGCGCCCAGCGCAGCGACAGGCTCAGCAACAGCTCCAGGCCCGTAGCGCCGGGCGTGGCCTCGGCAAAGGGCACGGCCTTCTCGTCCACCGTCACCGGCATGTGATCCGACACCAGCGCATCCAGCGTGCCATCGGCGAGGCCCGCGCGCAGCGCGTCGCGGTCGCGCCCCTGTCGCAGTGGCGGCGTCAGGCGCATGGCGGAATCGAAGTAGCCGATGTCCACGTCGCTCAGGTGCAGCGAGTTGATGGACACGTCAGCCGTGATGGGCAGGCCCTCGCGCTTGGCCGCGCGCACGATCTCGACGCCCGCGGCGCTGGACAGGCGGCACAGGTGCACCCGCGCGCCGGTAGCCCGCACCAGTTCCAGCACCGTGTGCAGCGCCACCGTCTCGGCACTGACCGGCACTCCCGACAGCCCCAGCCGCGTCGCGACCGAACCGCTGGCGGCCACGCCGCCGCCGAGCCAGGCGTCCTGCGGGCGCAGCCAGACCGTGTAGCCGTAGGTCGCCGCGTACTGCAGCGCGCGGTGCAGCACGAGCGTGTCCTTGACCGGGACCTCAGCCTGCGAGAAGCCGATGCAGCCCGCCTCGGTCAGTTCGGCCATCTCGGTCAGCGCCTTGCCCTCCAGACCGCGCGTCAGCGCCCCCAGCGGGAACAACCGGCAGCGGCTCAGCTTGCGGGCGCGGAACTTCAACATCTCCACCAGCCCGGGCTCGTCGAGCGTCGGGTCGGTGTCGGGCGGGCAGACGAGGCTGGTCACGCCACCGGCCGCTGCGGCGGCCAGCTCGCTCTCCAGCAGGCCCTCATGCTCGTGGCCGGGCTCGCGCAGGCGGGCGCACAGGTCCACGAGGCCGGGGGCGACGACGAGGCCGGCGGCATCCAGCGTACGGTCGGCGGTGAAGTCGGTCGCGTCACCGAGGTGCACGATGCGGCCGTTGGCAATCGCGAGGTCACCCACGCGGTCGAGGTTGGAGGCCGGGTCGATCAGGCGGCCGTTCTTGATCAGGATCTTCATCGCTTATGCCTCATTGCCTGCGAGGATCGCCATGACCGCCATGCGCACGGCGATGCCGAACGTGACCTGCGGCAGGATGACGCTGCTCTTGCCGTCGGCCACTTCAGAGGCGATTTCCACGCCCCGGTTGATGGGGCCGGGGTGCATCACGATGGCGTCGGGCTTGGCCAGCGCGAGCTTGTCCGGCGTCAGGCCGAAGTGCTTGAAGAACTCGCCGCTACTGGGCAGCATGCCGCCGTTCATGCGCTCGTTCTGCAGGCGCAGCATGATGACGACGTCGGCGTCCTTCACCCCCTCCGCCATGTCGTGGCAGACGCGCACGCCCATGTCGCGCAGGTCGCCCGGCACGAGCGTCTTGGGGCCGACCGCACGGATCTCGGGCACACCCAGGATGTTCAGCGCGTGGATGTCGCTGCGCGCCACGCGCGAGTGGACGATGTCGCCCACGATCGCGACCGTGAGGTTGCGGAAGTCCTTCTTGAAGTGCCGGATCGTGTACATGTCCAGCAGGCCCTGCGTGGGGTGCGCATGCCGCCCGTCACCGGCGTTCACCACGTGCACGTGCGGCGCGCAGTGCTGGGCGATGAGGTGAGGCGCGCCGCTCTCGCTGTGCCGCACGACGAACATGTCGGCATGCATCGCGCTGAGGTTGGCGACCGTGTCGAGCAGCGTCTCGCCCTTGGCGGTGGAGCTGCGGGCGATGTCGAGGTTGATGACGTCGGCGGACAGGCGCTTGGCCGCGATCTCGAAGGTGGTGCGGGTGCGGGTGCTGTTCTCGAAGAACAGGTTGAACACCGACTTGCCGCGCAGCAGCGGCACCTTC
>RXJW01000182.1 GCA_003963005.1 Burkholderiales bacterium | reverse complement strand
TGGTGCCCAGGAGAGGACTCGAACCTCCACGGAGTTACCCGCTAGTACCTGAAACTAGTGCGTCTACCAATTCCGCCACCTGGGCAAGGTGCTCAAGACTTCTGCCAACGCTTGGCTGAACCCCTGGGCCGTTTCAGGAAAACAGAGACTATATCATCAAAAACTTGAAGAACACAAATGCCTCGCCGACCGGCGAGGGTGCGGGCCTCCTCGGCGAGGTCGAGGGCACGCTGCAAGGCCACCGAGACGGCCATGGCTTCCTGATCCCGGACGACGGGTCGGCCGACATCTACCTCTCCTCACAGGAGACGCACGCCGTCATGCACGGCGACCGGCTGCGCGTGCGCGTCGTGCGCTTCGACAAGCGCGGCCGGCCCGAGGGGCGCGTGCTCGAGATCCTCGAACGCAAGAAGCGCCCGCTGATCGGGCGCCTGCTGCTCGAGTCGGGCGTCTGGCTCGTGGCGCCTGAAGACCGGCGCATGGGGCAGGACATCCTCATCCCGAAGAACGGCATCGCCAATGCGACGGCCGGGCAGGTGGTGGCGGTGGAGCTGACCGAGCCGCCGTCGCTGTACTCCAAGCCCGTCGGCCGTGTCGTCGAGGTGCTGGGCGAGATCGACGACCCCGGCATGGAGATCGAGATCGCCGTGCGCAAGTACGACGTGCCGCACCGCTTCAGCCCCGAGACGCTCGCGCAAAGCGCCAAGCTGCCCGAGAAACTGCGCGCGGCGGACCTGAAGCAACGTGTCGACCTGCGCGACGTGCCCCTCGTCACCATCGACGGCGAAGACGCGCGCGACTTCGACGACGCCGTGTATTGCGAACCCTTCAAGCAGGGCCGCGGCAAGAAGGCCGTCGAGGGCTGGCGCCTGCTCGTGGCGATTGCTGACGTGTCGCACTACGTGAAGCCCGGCGAGCCGCTGGATGCCGATGCCTACGAGCGTGCGACCTCGGTCTACTTCCCGCGTCGCGTGATCCCGATGCTGCCGGAGAAGCTGTCCAACGGCCTGTGCTCGCTGAACCCCTACGAGGACCGGCTCAGCATGGTCTGCGACATGGTGGTGTCCACCGACGGCACCGTCGCGGCCTACCAGTTCTATCCGGCGGTGATCTGCTCGCACGCCCGCTTCACGTACACCGAAGTGGCGGCCATCCTGGCCAACACGCACGGGCCGGAGGCGGCCAAGCGGCGCGAACTGGTGCCGCACCTGCTGCACCTGCACGAGGTCTATCGTGCGCTGCTCAGCGAGCGACAGCGCCGCGGCGCGATTGATTTCGAGACGACCGAGACGCAGATCGTCTGCGACGACAACGGCCGCATCGAGAAGATCGTGCCGCGCACCCGCAACGACGCGCACCGGCTGATCGAAGAGGCCATGCTGGCCGCCAACACCTGCTCGGCGGACTTCATCCAGGGCGCCAAGCATCCGTCGCTCTACCGCGTCCATGAGGGCCCCACACCCGAGAAGCGCCAGACGCTGCAGGCCTACCTGCGCTCGCTGGGCATCGGCATGGGCATCTCGGACGACCCGGCGCCGCGTGAGTTCCAGCAACTCGCCGCAGCGACGAAGGACCGCCCCGACGCCCAGCAGATCCACACGATGCTGTTGCGCTCGATGCAGCAGGCCATCTACACCGGCACCAACTCCGGCCACTTCGGCCTGGCCTATCCGGCCTACACGCACTTCACGAGCCCGATCCGGCGCTATCCGGACCTGCTGGTGCACCGGGTGATCAAAGCGCTGCTGGCCGGCAAGCGCTACACGCTCGACGCGAGCAAGATGAATGTGCCGCAGGCGCCCAAACGCCCCGGTCGTGCGGCGCCGCCGAACCCTGCGGAGGCTCGCAACGAGGCCGAGCGCTGGGAGGTGGTCGGCGCGCACTGCAGCGCGAACGAGCGCCGTGCCGACGAGGCGAGCCGCGACGTCGAGGCCTGGCTGAAGTGCCGCTACATGCGCGACCGCCTGGGCGAGGAGTTCGCCGGTACGGTCAGCGCCGTGACGTCCTTCGGCCTGTTCGTGCAGCTCGATGCCTTGTACGTGGAAGGCCTCGTGCACATCACCGAGCTCGGCGGCGAGTATTTCAAGTTCGACGATGTCCGCCAGGAGCTGCGCGGCGAGCGCACGGGCATCCGCTATGCCACGGGCGCGCGCGTGCAGGTGCAGGTCAGCCGCGTGGATCTGGACGGTCGTCGCATCGACTTCCGCCTGGTGCGGGATGGCGATGAGGTCCGCCCTTCGTCGCGGGCGTCGGGCAAGTCGGCCGGCAAGGCCGCCGACAAGACGCCGGCCCGCAAGCGTGCGCCCAAGACCGCGGTAGAGGCGCTGGAGGATGTCCGGCAGGCCGACCGCGACGTCAAGAAGAGCCGCAAGGAGGTCATCGCGTCGCTCCACCCGGTCAAGGCCGCTCAGCAAGCGGCCAAGCGGGCTGCCAGCAAGGCCTCCAAGAAGACGGCCGCCAAGGCCGCGCCGCGCAAGCGCCGCTGAGCACGGCCGGGCGGTGATGCCGGCGCTCCCCGGTGCGCCGCCTGTCGGCTGACGCCCGCCGCAGGCGCAGCTGAATCGCCCGCACGGTTGAAGGGCAGCCCGCCCCGGGTGGCGGGCGAAGCCGCTCAGCCGCGTGCGAGTCGTTCGATCAGGTCGCCGGCGCGCAGCACCTGCGAGGCCTCTCCGGCGCGCCCGTGCTGCGTCACGCCGGCACAGGCCAGCGCCTGCGCGCTGGCGCCGGGTTGCTGGGCCCACAAGCCGCCCAACCAGCCCGCCAGGACGTCGCCACTGCCCGGCGTCGCGAGGGCCGCGCTGCCACGAGCGCAGATCGCAGCGCGCTGCCCCGGGGAAGCGATGACCGTGCCCGAGCCCTTCAGCACGACCGTGCATGCCAGTCGCTCTGCCAGCTCCCGGGCCGCCCGCAGTCGGTCTACCTGCAGGCTGGCGGTGGCACAGCCGAGCAGGCGTGCTGCCTCCAGGGGGTGGGGCGTGACCACGGTCGTGCCGGCCGGCCGATGACGCAGCAAGCTCAGCAGCTCAGGTGCGGCCGCCAAGGCATTGAGCGCATCAGCGTCGACGACCACGCGGGGCAGGCCCCGCAGCAGCTCAGGCAATGCCGTGGCGACGCCGGTACCTGCGCCGCAGCCGATCACGCCGACGGCCTGGGGCAGGTCGGCGAACACGCCGCGCATCAGCTCCGGCCGGCCAGGATCGGCCACCTCGTGGGCCGGCGCTCCGAGCAGGTCCAGGTAGACCCGACCTGCGCCGCAGGCCAGGGCGGCCCGCGCCGCGAGCCGGGCGGCGCCCTGCATCCCCGGCGCCCCACCGACCACCAGCACCTGGCCGTGGCTGCCCTTGTGGCTCGTCGGGCTGCGCGGCGTGCGCGGCGCCGGGCCGAGCAGGTCGGCCGTGGGGGGCTCGTCGGGGGCGATGCCCAGGTCATCGAACCAGATCTCGCCGGCGTGAGCGCGGCCTTCGCCGGTGAACAGGCCCGGCTTGAGCGTGAGCAGGGTCAAGGTGTGGTCGGCACGCACGGCTGCGCTGCCGGCCGGCTGGCCGGTGTCGGCGAGCAGGCCGCTGGGCAGGTCGACCGCGAGAATCGGGGCGCCGCTGGCCTGCATCGCGGCGATGGCCGCCAGCATGTCCTCCGTGGGCGCGCGGTTCAGGCCCAGTCCGAGCAGGGCATCGATGACGAGCGACGGCCGTTCTGGGCGGGCTGGGCTCACGTGCACCGGCACGCCATGGGCGGCCAGCCGGCGAGCCGCGACCTGCCCATCGCCGCCGTTGTTGCCGGGGCCGCACACCACCCAGACGGGGCCCTCGCCCCGACGCAGCGCGAGCGCCAGCTTGGCCACCGCGAGGCCGGCGCGCTCCATCAGGTCGGGCGAGTGCGCCAGCGCCCGGGCTTCGATGCGCCGGCTGGCGGCGACGTCGAACAGCGGCAGCGGGCGGGCGGTGGGCAGCAGCAGTTGCATGCCCGTGAGCTTAGGCCAGGCGCTGCGGCCCGAGAGCGCTGATGTCGAGCGCGGGCGTGCCGCCAAGCATCTGCTGGGCGAGCACCTGGGCGGCGCCGCACGCGAGGCCCCATCCCAGACCGCCTGGCGACAGGTTCAGCCACACGCCGGCGCGCGGGGTCGCGCCCAGCAGCGGCAGGCCGTCTGCGGCCAGGGCGCGGCGGCTGCTGCCCTGCTGGACCTGCTGGTGGAGCACCGACCCGGGGAACCAGTGCTGCAGGGCCCGGTGCAGCGCTTCGAAGTCGGGGGCATACCGGCCGCCGGCATCCGTGACGGCCAGGCCCCCGGTGATGCGCACGCGCTGGCCGATGCGCGCCACGGCGATGCCGCGAGACGGGTCGAGCCAGCCGGCCTTGGGGCCCAGGTCGGGGTGGGCCTCGAGCAGCCGCAGCGGCGCGGTGACGGAGGCTTCGTGGCGCGCGGCGAGGGGCAGGCGCTGGCCCAGCAGGTCCAGGGCGCCCAGGCCGTTGCACAGCACCACGGCGTCGAAGCGCTCGTCCTGCGAGCCCAGGGGCTGCGGGACGGTGTCGCCGGCGGCGCGCTCGATGTTGCGTGTCGGTGCTTCCATCGGCGGTGTGTGCTCGTGGCGCAGCATCAGGCCGCTGCCATCGGTGCTGATGCCGCGCACGGTCGTGTGGAAGCGGAATGCAGCGCCGAGCTTCTGGGCCTGCTGGCGCAACTGCTGCGTGAAGAGCCGCGGGTTGCCGACCCCGCCGCCGGGCAGTGCCAGCGCGGCCGTCAGCGGGGCGTCCGGGTTCAGGCCCGGCTCGCGCAGCCGGGCCTCGCCGGCTTCCAGTCGCTCGGCCGTGAGCCCGAGCGCACGCCACGCCGCGAGGCGCGTGTCGAAGGCCGCCGTGCGCTTGGCGTCGGCCAGGGCAACGAGCAGGCCCGAGGCGGGCTCGTCGTCCAGGCCCAGGTCCTGGCGGAGGGCGATGGTGCGGGCCATGCTGAGTTGACCCAGGGCCGCCAACTGGGAGGCCGCTTCGCCCACTTTCGCGCCGACGCGCCATCGCCGCAGCCGAAAGCCCATCGGCGCTGAACCCTCGGGCTCGACCAGGCCGGGCAGGGCGGGCGCGAGCAGGGCGCTGCAGGCAAAGCTGGCCTGCTCGGCGACGCTGCCGCCGCGTTCGAAGACCTGCACCCGGGCACCCTGGGCGGCCAGCTCATAGGCCGTCGTCACGCCGGCGAGGCCGGCACCCACCACCGCAATCCGGCGGCTCAACGGGACACCTGTCGGGGCAACAGCGGGCTGAGGCTGGCGACCGCTGCGGGGCGGCGTCGGCGGGGAAGGCTCATGGATTGTGTATACTCTGCGGGTTTTGCCGGAGGGAGTTCCCGAACAGGGCTCTCTTGCTGCCGAGGTTCAGTGCCATTCAGGCATTGACGGTGCAGACGGCGAAACGGTTGTGAGGGGTGTGTCGCCACGTGTGACGCGCGCTGTCGCAACAAATCGCAAACCGGCCACCTAAGGTGTTGTGGTTTGCGGCGAACCGGAAACGCATGTTTCAGGGCGCTGCAACGCAATTCGGGCCGGATTTTAGACCCAACCTTCGGAGCAAGACCCATGTCTGTCACGATGCGCGAGATGCTGGAAGCCGGCGTCCATTTCGGCCACCAAACCCGCTTCTGGAATCCCAAGATGGCCCCGTATATCTACGGCCATCGCAACAAGATCCACATCATCAACCTCGAAAAGACGCTGCCCGCGTTCAACGAGGCCATGAAGTTCATCCGCCAGCTGGCGGCCAAGCGCGGCACGATCCTGATGATCGGCACGAAGCGCCAGGCCCGCGAGTTCATCGCCGCTGAAGCCCAGCGCGCCGGCATGCCCTACGTCGACTCGCGTTGGCTCGGCGGCATGATGACCAACTTCAAGACGGTCAAGACGTCCCTCAAGAACCTGAAGGAC
>RXJW01000029.1 GCA_003963005.1 Burkholderiales bacterium | reverse complement strand
GGGCCGTGGCTACAGCTTCGAGGCGTTGCGCGCGAAGATCCTCTTCACCGAGGGCGCCCACAAAAAGTCGCTGGCCAAGCCGAAGTTCGAGCGCCGTCGCCCGACTGAGACGCTGACCACAGGCTACGAGCTTCCTCCCGGCCACCTTGCCAGGTCCTTCGCCATCCCGATGAACACCAGGTGGCGAACCGAAGAACCACAGCAAGAGTACGAGAAACCGAAGAACTTCGGAGCCGACATAACCACACTGATCGCGCTGCTTGAGTCAGGCCGGCTCTGACGCCTCAAACACAGCCAAATCCGGATACCCAAATTTTCTTGCGGGCAACTACTGGATGTCAGACATTTGGATCGCCGTCGGGTGGACTTTGCTGCGAGATGCTGAAAGCAATTCGCGCGAATTCGTCCAAGCAAGACAGCTGATTCTGGGTTCGGTCGACCAAGGACTCCCCTACTTCACCATCGGGCTCCGCGTTCTCTCAGATGCGCTGAACTTCCTGACGGTGGTAAATGCCAAGGACCAGCCTGCGAAGCGTGCGCTGACGGCCGTAACACGCGCGTCTTTGGCGTGCTCCCAGGACGCTGTGTTCACCACCGTGAATCTATCGAAGTTTCTGGACCTCGCTCCAAAAAGCTTAAGAGGAACGCCATGATCTTGGTCACCGCTTTGCCGGCCAACTATGGCGACTGCCTTTGGATCGAATACGGTGACGCCTACGCCCCCCTCGTGATCCTGATTGACGGCGGGCTCAGCGTGTCCGAGGTCCTCAAGAACAAGCTGGAAGAACTTGCGGCGCGAGGCGGAGAGCTCGAACTCGTTGTCGTCACCCACATCGACGCTGATCACATCGCCGGCATGATCGGCCTCCTTGAGAAGGACTTCTTCGGCGTACCGGTGCGAGACCTGTGGTTCAACGGCCTTCGCCATCTTCCCGGCGAGGCGTTCAGTGAAAAGCAAGGCGAGAAGCTGACGGCGCTGATCTTGGAAAAAGGCTTGCCATGGAACGATGCCTTTGCGGGCAGCCGAATTTCGGTTGATTCGATCAAGGACGACGTGAAAATGCCTGGCGGTGCGTTGATCCGGCTGTTGTCGCCAGATGATGCGCTGCTCAAGAGGCTCCGCAAGAAATGGATTGATGTGTGCGAGGCCGCCGGTCTGTACGCCGATCCACTTGCCGAACACATCGTCGAATCCGAGCGGGAACGTTTTGGCGGAACGGGCATGATGGATGTCGATGCTCTGGCAGATGACCCGTTCATCGAGGATGTAGCAGAGGCCAACGGGAGCAGCATCGCCTTCGTCTTCAAGTTCGGGAAGCATCGGATCCTGTTCGGTGCTGATGCGTACCCCTCTCGAGTATTGGATTCATTGCGGCATTTCGAGGGAGAAGCACCCTATAAATTCGACCTGGTGAAACTGCCTCACCACGGAAGCAAGGCGAATGTGTCCATCCCGCTCATCGACGCCTTGAGGAGCCAGAGATACCTTTTCAGCAGTAACGGCAAGATCTACGGCCATCCGTCGCCCGAAGCTGTTGCCAGGACCGTTCGGCATGGTCGATCGCCCGAACTGGTCTTTAACTATGAAACGGACCTCACCACGCGGTGGAACGATCGTCTGTTAGCTGCCCAGTACCACTACACGACCGTATATGGCACCGATGGATGCGTGACTGTTCCCTTCCCCTGAGCACACCATGCAGTGTTTCCGAGTTGATGAGAGCGGACACACGGGATTCGATCTGCTGAACGATCAGCAGCGCTTTCAAGGCGCAGCTGCAGTGGCCATCACTGACGACGAAGCGATCCGGTCGGCTGCAGCTAGCCTCAAGCAGACGGTGCCTAGTGGTAGGCCCGCTTGCTTCGCACGTGCTCTCGTTTGACTTCTGCGTTCAGCCCTCGGCGCCAATCGTGCCGTAGCGGTCGGTATGCTTGACCGAAGCCGGCACCGACGCGAACATCATCACGCCGGCTAGCGAAATCGGCGGAGCGCTCATTCATCTTGTCGTCGGTTCCAGTCCAGCGGCACCAGCAACCACATCACGCCAATCAACGCACCGATGAAGGCTGCGGCGATGTTCCCCACCACGTGTCCCAGCACCTCCGACAGCACGAACTGCGTGGCCAGCACCAGCGCAATGGCGAGCGATGCCGCGCCGACCAACATCTGCCGGCTGGCCCTGGCCTTGAAGTTCGCACGCTGGCGCAGCGGCCGCATCAGCCGGTGCTGCACCGCCGGCGCCGTGAACAACACGAGAGCCGCGACCGACAGCATGAACGTGGCCAGGAAGACGTTCTTCTCGGCTTGCACAATGCTGCGAAACCCCGGTGCAAACGGCACGGCGATCAGGAAGGCCGACAGCAGTTGGGCAGTCGGAAGCAGCACCCGCAGCTCTCCCAGCATGTCGGTCAGGTCACCGTCGTCGTCCTCCATCAGCTGCCCGGTCCGGCTTTCATCGTCCTGCACGGTCATGGCTGCCTCACGCTGTTGCTGCGGCCGGCTCCGCCGCCTTCGCGCTCTTGTCGAACGGCTTGTAGGCCAGAAGTCTCAGCGCGTTGAAGACCACGAGCAGCGTCGATCCTTCGTGGAAGATGACGGCGGTGCCGATGCTCAGACCCATGATGGTGGACGGGATCAACACGGCCACCACGCCAAGGCTCACCCAGAGGTTTTGCTTGATGACACGGCTCGTGCTGCGCGAGAGACCCACCGCGAACGGAAGTTGCGCCAGGTCGTCCGCCATCAGCGCCACGTCTGCGGTTTCCAACGCCACATCCGACCCCGCAGCGCCCATCGCGATACCCACGGTGGCGTTGGCCATCGCAGGAGCGTCGTTGACGCCATCGCCCACCATCGCCACCTTGCCGTGCTCGGTGCGCAGCTTCTTGATCTCCCCGACCTTCTGCTCGGGCATCAGATCGCCCCGAGCCTCGGTGAGCCCCACGGTCTGCGCCACGGCTTCCGCGACCTTCTGGTTGTCGCCGGAGATCATGATCAGACGCTCGATCCCGAGCTTGCGCAGTTCGGCCATCACCTGGCCGGCAACAGGCCGCGGCGTGTCCATCACGCCGATCACGCCCAGGAAGCGGCCACCCTTGCGCACGATCATGGTGGTGCGGCCATCCGCCACCAGCTTCGTGTTGGCCTCGTCGACATCAGGCGGCACCTTCGAATCGGGCAACTCGGTAAACAAGACCGGCTTGCCGATGTGCACCGTCTCGCCAGCAAGCTGAGCCTGCACGCCACGGCCGGTGATGCTCTTGACGTCTGAAGCCTGCAGCAGCTTGGCGTTGTCGCCCAGTCGCTCCTTCGCACCCGTGACAATGGCCGCGGCCAGTGGATGGTCGCTGTGCTCTTCAACGGCCAACGCAACCGCCAGCAGCTCATCTTCCGGCACGCCCTGCGCAGGCACCACATCAGTCAGCTTTGGCTTGCCTTCGGTCAGGGTGCCCGTCTTGTCGAACGCAATGGACGTCAACGTGCCCAGGTTCTCCAGTGGACCGCCGCCCTTGACCAGCACCCCGCCCCGCGCTGCCCGTGCGACGCCGCTCAGCACCGCGCTCGGCACCGAGATCGCCAATGCGCAGGGGCTGGCGGCCACAAGCACCGCCATCGCCCGGTAGAAGGTCTGCGCGAACGGTTCATCGATGACAAACCCAGCACACAGCAGCAGAGCGACGAGCACCAACACCGACGGCACGAAGATCCGCTCGAACTTTTCGGTGAACTGCTGCGTGGGAGACCGCTGCGCTTCGGCTTCGGTGACCATCTTGATGACGCGCGCCATCGTCGACTGGTCCGACTTGCGCGCAACCATGACGTCCATGGCGCCCGAGCCGTTGATGGTGCCCGCGAACACGCGGTTCTCCGCCGCGACCCGCTCGAAGTTGCCGATCGCGGCCCTACCGTCTTCGGTAGGCCGCTTGTCGACCGGCACGCTCTCGCCCGTCACGGGCGCCTGGTTGACGCTGGACGTCCCCACGACCACAACGCCATCCGCCGGCAGTCGCTCGTTGGGCTTCACGACCACGACGTCACCAACCTGCAGCTGATCCAGCGGCACGACCTCGGTCCCGGACTCGCGCCTGACGGTCGCCGTGTCCGGTGCCAGCTTGGCCAGCGCCTCGATCGCTCGCCGTGCCCGTCCCATGGCGTAGTGCTCCAGCGAATGCCCCAGACTGAACAGGAAGAGCAGCAACGCGCCCTCACCCCAGGATCCCAGGGCAGCGGCGCCCGCTGCGGCCACCAGCATCAGCGTGTCGATCTCGAATCGCTTGGCGCGCAGGTTCTCGATGGCCTCGCGGACCGTGTAGAAGCCGCCGAAGAAGTACGACACGACGTAGCAGGCCGTCGGCAGCCACTCCGGTCCCGAGCCCCCTCGCCCGACAAGCCAGCCTCCGAGCAGGAACACGCCTGACAGGCACGCAAAGATCAGCTCCGTCTTCTCGCCGAAGAGGCCCCCGTGCTCATGGCTGTGCTCGCCGCCCTCCTCGTCCTTGCCGTGAACGTGGCCCTTTTCGCCGTGTTTGTGCTTGCCCGTGGAGCTGCCGTCGGCTGCATGCGCATGGTCATGACCGTCGCCGTCCCGATGCTCATGGTCTTGGTCGTCTTCTTCACGACCGGCATGCTCATCGTTCGCGGCCTTCTGGTCCTTGGAAGAACCAGCGCGCGGCTCCGACGCTGATGCTGACAGCCCCTTCTCGCCAGGCTTGGCTCCAGAGGCTCGTGGCTCGCCAATGGAGATGTCGAGCGAGGTCAATCGTTGACGGAGCTTCGTGGCGTCCATCTTCGAGCGGTCGTACTCAATGCGCACGACACCACCCGGGGACACATCGGCTTCAATGACGCCTTCCAGCGATCGCAGTTGCTCAGCGATGCGCTGCGCGAATCGGGCATGCATCGGCAGATTCACCCGCGCCAACACATGCGCAAACCGATCTGTCAGCTCCAGGCCGGTCGAAGCAACCAGCTCACGCAGGCGGCTCAGCGAGATCACGTTGGGGTCGTAGTGCACGCATAGCTGAGGCCTGCCCTCTTTGACACCCGTGACATGGGCCTCTTCGATGCCTGGCCGCCCTACCAGTTTGTCCTGCAGGCGCGTAACGCAGGGATCTTCAGCGTCGTGGATATCCGGCAGCACCAGGGGGAGATCCAGACGCAGCTTCTGGGTATCGCTCATGGACGACATCTCTTTCTTGCGAAGGTGGTTGCCAGCGCCCGGGACAGGCATTAGCTGGCTACATCGTGACTAGACCCGTCGATGCCGGCGGTCGGGTCTATCTGAACTGCCGGACGCATAGCGCCGGCGACGTTACCCGGGCAGAGCCCAGGCTCAGATCAAGAAGGCGATGCCCAATTGGGGCGGTCGATCGATGGCACAAGCAGCCAGAAGCTGGCCTGCCTTACCGTCGGCACCACGTGCCCGACCTCGTCGCTAAGCAGACTGACGGCGACATCGGAGGGGAAGGATGCGCAACTGAAGTGGCACGAAATGCAGTCCGCATCCTCGCCAGCGAGCTGCTTGGCGCTGTCACCCGCGGCATCAGAGGCCTTGCCGGCCGTCGACTGATGCTTGTGCAGGTGATGGCCAAAGTGGCTGACCTCACTGCCTGGCTCGTGACGGCAATACCCAGCCGCAGCTCCCCAGACGAACTGGAAAGGCAGCACCGCGAGCAAGAAGATCACGAGGGCTCTACGCACGAAATGATCCTAGCAGCGGGTCAATGTAGGAGGCTACCGCTTTTGGCGGCCGCCACGGCGGCGACGCTCTCGCCGTTCCTCACGCCGGGCCCTCTTCTTCGCACGATCCTGCCGGAAGAAGTAGATGCCCAGGATCAACGAGAGGATGACCACGGCCAGCGAACTCAGGAAGATGAAGTAAGCGAGCCCGTGGTGTGACCTTGCCCCCGAAAAACGTAGTTCTTGGCTGATGATGGAATCAGAGACAGGAGCTACGAGATGAATGACAAGCAAGTGCGTGGGAAG
>RXJW01000165.1 GCA_003963005.1 Burkholderiales bacterium | reverse complement strand
TGGCAACCGGGTCGACCTCGGTTGCAACCTTTTCGCTGCGCCCCGCCTTGCACGCGAGGCGGGCGTGAAAGAAGTCTTCGGCTTCAACCCCAGCACTGGGGTGCGTTTCAAGCTCTGACGACATCCGCCCGCACGCTTCTGTGCGGGTGGTCCGTCCTATCCAGTAGTGCCCGCCGACATGGCGGAGCGACTGGCTCAACGCGCGTAGGGATGACCCCTGCCGCAGTCCACAACGCCGAGGGGCATGCATGGTGCCCCTAGGGCGCCAGCTCCTCAACTCTCAGGAGCTTTCATGATCAACACAATTCGTACCTCGCATTCGATTCCCCAACTGGCCGGCATCCGACTGCAGGAATTCTTCGCGGCGCTTCGCTCCGTGATCGGGGCAGTGACCAGCGCGCACACGGCAGATTGCCTCCTCTACGCCACCGTCACCGCGGCAGCTCTGAGCTACCTCGGCATCGTTGGCGCCGAGGCGCGCATGGGCAGTGCCATGTGGCGTGTCGGCGCCGGTGACGGCGACGTCATCGTGCACGCGATGGAAGTGCAGGGCGCCAAGTTCGCACCTGCCATGGCGCCGCAGGCGCTGCCGTTCCATGCATGGGTCGAGGTCGAGGACAACATCCTTGACTTCACGACCTGGACCCTGAAGGCCAAGGCACGCATCCTCGACTCCCTCGACGGCGGCTCCACGTCGGTGGAGTGGTGTCCGGACTACCTCGTGGTGCCGGCCACGTCGAGCACCAGTCTTCGGCAGGTGCAATGCGGCTTCGAGGCCGGCTTGTATGCCTACATCAGGCATCAGGAGGTCGAGGAGATCGTTCGCCGGCGCTCGCCAGGCGTGGAGCGGATCGCGCCCCTGGTGGCGGGAGTCATCCATGCGTACCGAGCGAGCCTCCACGGCGAGACCGTCGCCGTTGTCGGTGTCAACCGTGATGGCAGCTTGCAGACCGAGGCAGTGGCTGCGGAATACGCAGTCGTGAGCTGACGCGGTCGGGCGTGGCCAGTTGTGCTCGCCCTTCAAAACAACCAACCCCAGGGGGCCACATTGCCCCTTGGGGCCGGTCCCCTCTTCAGACAAAGGAGAGCCTTCATGGCTGCCAAAGCTTCAGACCTCACTGGCGTTGCCCGCGAAGGGTATGACGCACCAAGTGAGGCAAGCTGCCCGTACATCGAATCCAGCCCGTCATCGATGGCCTGGCTCACCGGGCAGTGGTTGCGCAAGACCGGCCGCACAGCGCCGCGTGACGTGCGCATGTCCCGGGGCTACACGGTTCGCGCCAACGACATGCTGATCGACCTCCGGAATCCAGGTTCGATTGCGAGGATCAACTGATGGGCCCGACGCGACGTGCCTCAATCAAGCGGCCAGCTCCGACAGCCTTTGGTCGCGCAATTCGCGGCCTGCACCCAGGCTGCGAATGCGCGGCGCCTGCTCTTGCCGATTGGCATCGGCGCATGGCTCTGTCGCTGCTGCCACGCCTGGGCCTGGAGGTGGGAACCCCGGCCTCGATCCAGTTCATCCGGGATGCCGGCCTCTAGCTTCTGCGCACAGCCCACCGGGCCGCACGCAAGGCTTCGACTCACAGGAGCAACGATGACCAGAAACCAAACCACCGCGGCAACTGCCAAGCGCGGGTACTACTTCAACCACGGCGGCATCGGCCTCACGGCCGATCATCTTGGAACTCTCGACGGCCTGCAGGGGAACGAGACCAGCGACCTCGTCCTTAGGGACGAGCTCACGGGTTCCGAGATCTCCCGTTGGCCGGCTGCCGCTCCATGGACGAGGGCGACTGTTGCTGCCGCGCTTGACCAGGCGGCGAGTTGCATTGCGCAGAACCTGCCGGCGGCGGCATACCTCGGGGATGCGTTCCTCGGAAGTTCGGAGCTCTGACCATGGACATCGCCAACGAAGTGCCCCCAAAGGCGCCCGTGGTGCTCGTCTGGGCGAAGGCTGCCCTTGCACGCTTCAGACACAAGGCGTCCGTACCAGTGGTGGACGAGCTCGACTTCGACGACATCGACCACATGCAAGCGTGGAGCATCAGCTGCCGGCTGGCCGCCGTGCCGATGAATTACCTCAACCAAGTGCCCCCAGAGGTTGCCAGCCTCGTGCGCCAAGCGAAGGAACTCCATCCGCAGATGGCCGCTGGCGCAGCCGAGCGTGACGCACGAGGCGAGCCCTGCCCGCCCCTGTGACGTCGTATCCGAACAACTGGGCGCGGCGTCGCGGCGAAGCGCCCCACACTTTTCATGAACCGCACCCCTGCAAGGCCGACCCGCCCTGCAGGGGTTTTTTTACGCCCGTTCCACCTGGTGTGTGTCCTCGCTGCTGGCGCGCGCGTCGGGTACAAAGACAGCCCTTATTCGGTGCAGCGGCGCCGGGTGGAACGAGTACAGGCCAGGAAGGACAAAGCATGCACACCGAAGACGTCGAGCGGCAAGTGGAGGAGCCCCAGCGTGCTGCGAACAGGCGGTCGGCGGACTTGGTTCACAGTTTGCTGGTGATCGGGGTAGCGGTCTGTCTTGCCCTCCTGATTTTTGACGCCGGGGCTTGGCCGCGCGCCGTGGGTTTGGGTGCAGTTCTTCTCGCAGTGCTCTACGTCGGGTGGAGGGAGATCTTCGGCTCGTCCACCGGCAGCAGTGACTAAGCCATGCCGGCTGGCTTGCGCGTGTGCAGCTAGACGGTAGTGTGGGTAGCCCGTGGGGCCTTACGCCCTTTCGGACAGCGCCTGGCTGTACAGGTGCCGATAGCAGATCCCATCCCGCCAAGAAGGAGGAACCGAATTGACCAAGAACGATAGCTTCAGTGCCATCGCGGCAGAGGCCGCAACGCTCGTGGAGAAGAACACCAGCCTCGATTGGGGGGCCGTCGCTGTCAACGCGCTGGTGTTGCCATTCCTGCTGACGCCGATCATGTCGGTGGAAGACAAGAGCAAGCTGAAGACCACCGCGATCGGAGATGAGTGGCTGGCGGCCGTCGCGGGGCTGCCTGTGGTCAGCCGAGCGGGCCTGGCGCTGCTCGCGAATGCGCTGGAGCGCAAAGGCTGGGTCTCGGTCGACGAGGCGGCAGAGTTCATTCGCATCGAGAGTGAGGTCCAGCACGTCGCCAGTGAGCGGGCCAAAGCGGAGCAGACGAGTGCCCGCCCGGGGGCCTCCATGCTGTTGGCGCGCGCCGAGAAGGAACTGCCGGGAGCCATCCGGCGTTTCGCGGAAGGCACGAAGGACTTTGTGGAGGCCGCTGGCGGTGTCCTGGCGTTCACGGCCGAGAAGGCTGTGTGGGTCGGGCGAGGGCTGGGTGCGCTCGCAGGCCTGATGAAGGAACTGCGCGCGGGCAAGTAGTGCGCAACGAGGAGAGGAATTCCATGAACAGACAAGGCTCGGGGCTCGCGGAAGTGATCGCGACCATCTACTTCATCGTCTTTTGCATCCCAGGCTTCATCATCGGCGGCTTCGCGCTCGTTGGCCTGGGCCGTGCTGGGTGGTCCGTGCTCGGCCTTCCGGCGTGGACCGCCGGCGCCTTCGCCTGGGCGGCATGGGTGAGCATTTGCGGCATCCTGATCCTCAGCAGGGGTGTGAGGCTGCCGTGGGGTTGGAGCATCACAAGGTCTCGCAGCCCATCTCCCTGGGGGCGCCTGTTGCCGCTGTTGCTGAGCCCTTGCGTGATCGTCGTCTTGGGCAGCGCGGAAGCTGCGGGCGGCGGGCGGGTGGACTTGCCGATTGGCGCCGCCCTCCAAGAGGCGCTTCCTGTGTTCGGCTGGGCCGTTTTCGTGGTCATGCCGGCGTTGATCGCTTTGTCGGTACTGTTTGAGCTGTGGACGCATCTGGCTGGGCCAGCCAGCCCTGGGGCGCCACGCTTCGCCTCGCAATCGGCGAGTGCAGGCCCGAGCCGACCGCTTCGCGACGCACCGGGAGAAGTTGTCCAACTCGAGGAAACTTGGGAGCAGCGTTTCGCACGGCAGCGCGCTCAACGCCTGGCAGCGCAGCGCGCTGGGGCGTCTGACGCGCCGGGTTGCTGAAGCGCGGACCGCCCGTGAAGACCTACATCATCGAGCTGGCCGACGACGAGGTGCTGGTCGCGCTCAGGCGCGGCGAGGACTATCACGACGTGCATCCAGAGCTGGTGAGCGAAGACGCTATTGGCGACCATTGGCCCGAGTACCGCACCATCCATGGCGATGAGCTGAAGCCGGCGGGCCAGCCCACGAAGGCGTGATCGAGCAGCAGGTGCGCCTCAGGATGCGGGCCGACAGGATGCTGTCGATGTGCCGGGCGTTCCGGGCGTGCCGGTCCCGGGCGCATGGTGTACCGTCCATTCCAACCGTGTATACAAGGAACGCGCCGCAATGAGCAAGGCCGATCAACAGACCCCGACCCCGCAGAAGCTTCGTGAGATCGCAAACGACATTGCGAGCAACGCCGGAATCTCGCCGGACCAAGTCACCATTCAGGCCAACGGCAACGGCGGATACACAGCGACGGTTGGTGGTGTGTCGCATTCCGGCAGCCTGAAGGAAGTGACGGACTGGGCTCGGGCAGAGGCGCGCAGGTTGGCGGAGGAGAGTCGCCCAGACGACTTCGGCCCAGGCGGAATGTGATGCCTCGGGTTCCCGATCAACAGTGTCCCGGCTAAGCACAACCCATGCACATCCCTGCGTCGACACGAAGAAAGACAGAGCAGCAGCGCCGTGATGCGGCTCGTGAGTTGCCCAAGACACGCCTGTGCGGCAGGGTCGTTCTTGCCGTGCTCTCGGGCCCGGGCGAACTGGACCAGGCCTTGGCGGGGCTTCGGAGCGGCTTGGGGGGCAGCTGGCACCTGGTGACGGCCTTCCAGTTCATGAGTGGGCAGCAGGCCTTCTTCTCGGCTCAGTGCGAGGTTGACACGGCCAAGTCGGACCTCTTGCTCGCGCACCGGATTGCCAAGGCGGCGGCCGATGCCCAGGCCATCACGCGCCTGGACCTCGAGGTGCTCAGGGCCGTGTGCGCTGAAGCCAAGGTCAAGGTCGAGCATTCGGTCGCAGATGTGGAGGCCCAACATGGGTGAGTGCCTGGGTGTGGTGCCGGATATCAGTGTGATGAGGCTTGACGCGGGCCTGTACGGTTTCGTGGTCAGTCACGCAGGACAGCAGCTGTTCGAAGAAGCAGGCTTCACCTCGGTCACAACTGCGCTGGCCGCAGCTGCTGAGGATTGCGCCGGCTTCGTCGGCTGCCAGGTGACATACGACGGCCTCGTTGCGGGCACCTATGCCCCCGCAGAGCTGGCCGCTTCCAGTGCTGCGGTTGCCAGTCTCTGCATCGAGAACTCGGCGCGCTTCGCGGCGCCGTGATCGGTCAACAGCAGGAAGATCGTCCAGAGGGTTTCATGAGCAACGAATTTGCAGCAGCCATCGCCGCCGGCCTCACTGGCTTGATCGCGGGGATATGGTTCTGGAACGTCCGCATGCGCCGCATTCCGATCGCAGAGTTCGGCTTGAACGATGTGCACCGCGTTCTGCGGTTCGAGGCACCCGAGCACCGCAACCGAGTCTTGCTTCGAGGCTGGATGACCAGAAGCGAATGGCACCAGATGCTGCAACGACAGCACGCTGCGATTGCAGATGAGCAGAGGCGGCGGGGTGTGGCCGAAAGCGAACTCTGAGGAGGGGATGTGATGGACAGCGCAGAAGGACGCCAGGCCGCAGGCCACCTGTGCCTAGCGGTAGGCACGACCGTTCAGCTCACGTGGCGCTTCGAGGCGGGGCGCGCTGTCGACCGCCATTGCAGCGTGGAGGGCGGCTGCTCGCGGTACTTGCAGCCAGCCCAGTCCCCCCAGACCGCTGGGGCCGAGCCGATCAGCGCCTGCGCATTGCTCCTCAATGACCAGGGCTGACGCTTGGCCGGGGCGCGCCTAGGGGCCGCATCGGCCGGCCGAAGCTAGAATCTTCTGCACATCGGTGGAAGCTTCCACCCTCGCCGCGGCCCTCGCGGCATGTCACGCCAGCCGCCTCCTCGGGTGATGTCCCAGCGCGTGGTGTAAGTCCACAGCCCGGACAGGCTGAGATGCGCGGGTTACTCAGCGTGCCACTGCAGACAGCCGAGTCGGGACAGT
>RXJW01000010.1 GCA_003963005.1 Burkholderiales bacterium | reverse complement strand
CTCGCTCGGCCTGATGTGGGTGCTGCTGATCGTGGCCGAGACGCTGTCGGCCCAGGCCGGCATCGGCTACCTGACGATGAATGCGCGCGAGTTCCTGCAGACCGATGTCGTGCTCGTGGGCATCCTGCTGTATGCGCTGCTGGGCAAGCTGGCCGACGTGCTGGCCCGGGCCCTGGAACGTGCCTGGCTGCCCTGGCACCGCGGCTACGCCGCCCAAGGAGCCTGAAGTGACACAAGCCCCTCGCCCAGTCTTGCACCGGCTGAACGCCGGCAAGCCCGGTCGGTCCCCCGGGGGGACGGCGATGCTCGCGGCGCGGAGCCGCGAACGCAGCATGGAGAACTGAGATGTGGGTCCATGAATTCGACAACCCAGTGACCCATCACGACACGCCGCCCGCACTGCCGGAGCCCTCCGCCGCGTCCGCGCCGCCGGGCCTGGCGCTTCGCCTGCGCGGGGTCGCCAAGTCCTTCGGCACCCGCCATGTCCTGCAGGGCCTGGACCTGGACATCGACCCCGGCGCCTTCGTCGTGCTGGTCGGGCGCAGTGGCTGCGGCAAGAGCACGCTGCTGCGGCTGATCGCCGGGTTGGATGCGCCCTCCGCCGGCACCGTGGAAGCGGGCGACGCGCAGGAGCGCCGGCTGATGTTCCAGGACGCACGGCTGCTGCCGTGGAAGCGCGTGGTGGACAACGTCGCCCTCGGCCTGCCGGGGCGCGATGCGCGCGACCGCGCCATGGAAGCACTTGCGCAGGTCGGCCTCGCGGGCCGCGGTGGCGACTGGCCGGCCACGCTGTCCGGTGGCCAGCGTCAACGCGTGGCCCTGGCGCGTGCGCTGGTGCACCGCCCGCGCCTGCTGCTGCTGGACGAACCACTCGGTGCGCTGGATGCGCTGACCCGGCTGGAGATGCACCGCCTCATCGAGCAACTGTGGCGCCGCCACGGCTTCACGGCCCTGCTGGTCACGCATGACGTGACCGAGGCGGTGGCGCTCGCCGACCGGGTGCTGCTGATCGACCGGGGCGGCATTGCGCTGGACGTGGACGTGCCCCTGCCCCGCCCGCGCTCGCGGACGGCCGCCGGCTTTGCCGCGCTGGAAGAGCGCGTGCTGCTCCACATCGTGGGCGAGCAGCCGCCCGCCTGACGACGCTCAGGCGTTGGCGCTGAGTGACCCCGGATAGGTCAGGGAACTCGCGCTCGACGTCACCGCGAACACGGCGCTCGACGTGGCCGTGTGCTGCATCAGCGTGCTGTAGAGCGACATCACGCCGGACGAGCTTTTGGACAGGCGAGCTGCCTGCGAGATGGCAGCGCCCTGTTGGATGCTGGCCGACAGCTTCAAGGCTTCCTTGGCCTGGCTCGCGATCCGGCTGGCGAAACTCGGCTGACTGGTGTCGCCGGCCAGGAAGGCCTTCACCGCGGCCTTGTCGGCTTCAGACCCGCTGGTGCTGACGCTGCCGTCAGACTTGACCGTGAACTCCACGCGCCCCTGCAGCTTGACGCCGGCCTTGGCGAGCGCCGCGCGCAACTCGGTGCCCAGGGCCTGCTGGGCCGCCTCCAGCTTCTGGGCGGCGGTGGACGACCTGGCCGTGCTGGCCGCCTTGTCCACGGCCGCCTGCGGCACGAAGACCTTGATGGGCGTCTGCGAGCGCTTGATGGCGGCCTCGTCAGCCTGACTGGCCGTGTAGCCGGCCAGCAAGTTGTTGATCGTGGTCATGCCCGGGGCTCCGGTGTTGCGGATGGACGGTCATGCTGCGCCTGCCGTGCCCCCATCGATCCGCGCAGTTGCGAGCGATTTCCCGGCCAGATCGCATCACTCCGCGGTCATGGCACCATGCGCCCCATGAGCCTCCACGTCGCCTGCCTCTGCGCCGCCTGGTGCCGCACCTGCGAGTCCTACCGCGACGTCTTCGAAGCCGCCTGCGCCGAGCTGCCCCAGGACGGGCTGCACGTGCGCTGGATCGACATCGAGGACGAAGCGGACCTCATCGGGGACCTCGACATTGAAACCTTCCCGACGCTGCTGATCGCCGATGACGAGCAGGTGCGCTTCGCCGGGCCGCTGACGCCGCAGATCGAGACCTTGCGTCGCGTGCTTCGCGCTCACCTGGCCGACCCGACGCCCGCACGGGTGGATGCGCACCACCTCGCGCTGGCCGCCCGGCTGCGCACCGCTGACCCAGGCTGACTGCGCCTTCAGGCCGGCGACGGCAGCGCAGCGGCGCGGCGTCCACGCAGGAAGCTGACCAGTTGCCAGGCGATGAACACCAGGATGATGCCGAGCAGGGTCGCGCTGATCGGCCGCGTGACAAAGGTGCTGAAACTGCCCCGGCTCAGCAGCATCGCCCGGCGGAAGTACTCCTCCAGCATCGGGCCGAGGATGAAGCCCAGCATCAGCGGCGCAGCATCGAGATCGAGCCGCATGAAGATGTAGCCCAGCAGGCCGAACACGGCCGTGACGTAGATGTCCTGCAGGTTGTTGTTGACGCTGAAGGTGCCCACACAGCAGAAGAACAGGATGGCCGGGAACAGCACGTTGTACGGGATCTTGAACACCGACAGCCAGTAGCGCACCAGGGGCACGTTGAGCACGACCAGGAAGACGTTGCCGACCCACATGCTGGCCACGAGACCCCAGAAGAGATCGGCATGGCCCGAGATCATGTTGGGCCCAGGCTGGATGCCCTTGATCACGAAGGCAGCCATCATCAGCGCCATCACCGGGTTCTCCGGAATGCCGATGCTCATCAGCGGGATGAAGCTGGTGCGGGCCGCCGCCTCGTCAGCCGCGGCCTGCCCGGCGACACCCTCGATGGCACCCGTGCCGATCTCGTCGCGGTAACGGCTGACCTTCTTGTCGAGCGCATAGGCAGCGAACTGCGCGATGACGGGTCCGCCGCCGGGCAGGATGCCCAGAAAAGAGCCGACCGCACTGCCCCGCAGGGCACTCGGGATGATGCGCTTGAACTCTGCCCAGGTGGGCATCAGGTGGATGGTGCCGCTGAAGGGCGTGCGTTCCTCGCGCGCATCGAGGTTCTTGGTGATCTCGGCAATGCCGAAGCAACCGAGCGCCACGCTGACCAAGCCGACGCCATCCGCGAGGAACGGCAGGTTCAGGGTGTAGCGCTCCATGCCGCTGTTGACATCCGTGCCGATCTGGCCGAGCAACACGCCGACCAGGCACATGGCCAGGCCATTGAGCAGGCTGCCCGTCGTCACAAAGCTCACGCAGAAAAAGCCCAGGAGCATCAGCGCGCAGTAGTCGGCCGGCCCGAACATCAGCGAGACCTCGCCCAGACTCGGCGCGAGACCGGCCAGCACGAAGATCGCGACCGTCCCGCCGATGAAGCTCGAGATGCCCGCCGTGAACAGCGCCAGCCCGGTCTTGCCCTTGAGCGTCATCTGGTAGCCGTCGATGCACGCCACGATCGAGCTGGCGTGCGGGATCTTCATCGTGATGGCGCTCACGCTGTCGCCGTACTGGGCGCCGTAGTAAATGCCCGCGAGCATGATCAACGCCCCGCCTGTGGGGATGGAATAGGTCAGCGGCAGCAGCATGCTGATCGTGGCCAGCGGCCCGAGGCCCGGCAGCAGGCCGACCAGCGTGCCGACGATGCAGCCGATGGCGCAGAACATCAGGTTCTGCAGCGTCAGGGCATGCTCGAAGCCGAAAGCGAGGTTGTGCAGCAACTCCATCAGTCGCCCCTCACAGCAGCGGCAGGTTCAGGCCCAGCAAGCGCTGGAAGCCGAAGGCCACGACGACGAGCCCGGCGGCGATCTTGAGGTTGCGCTGCCACGAGAAGGATGAGGCTGCGAGCGACGCGACGAACACCATGAACACGATGCCCGCCAGCATCTTCAGGTGCAGGCTCACGAACGTGAAGCCGCACAGCGCCAGCATCAGCAGGCCGATGCTCTTGATGCGCAGGTCCATCGGCACTCGCGGCACGAAACGCGAACGCACGATCGTGAACACGGCCACCACCAGCAACAGGGCGCTGACCATCAGCGGGAAGAGGCCCGGCCCTGCATGGGCGAGCGTGCCGACGGGATAGCGCAGCGCACCTGCGCCAAAGGCCAGGGCCACCACGGCCAGGAACAGGCCGCGCAGCAGATTCCGATCATTCATGCGTTTCGTCTCCTCCGAGGCGCACTCTCGTACCGGCGCGCATCCGGCGACACCGCGATTTCCAGGAGCGGACAGATTGCCGACAGTGCGCAAAGTTTTGTTGCTCGACGCAGCCATCGCCATGACGAACCCGCCCCTCACCCTCGGCACCGCAGTACCTGACGGGATGAGGCACCATCTGGCCATGGCAATGCGATGGCTTCTGCATGGGCTCCTGCCCCTTCTCGCAGGCGGCTGGGTGCTGTGTGCCGAGGCGGCACCCGCGCTTCAGGTGGGCTCCAAGCGCTTCACCGAGAGCTACATCCTGGGTGAGGTCGTCACCCAGACGCTGCGCAGCCAGGGACTCGCCGCCGAGCATCGGCAAGGCCTGGGCAACACCGCGATCCTGGCCGCTGCGCTGAAGCAAGGCCAGATCGATCTTTATGCCGAATACACCGGCACCATCGTTCGAGAGTTGCTCAAGCGTGAGGCACCCGCCGACGCCCGGGCGTCCCTTCCCCAGATCAATGCCTGGCTGCAGCCCCTCGGCCTCAAGGCGGCCGTGCCGCTGGGCTTCAACAACAGCTATGCGCTGGCAGTGCGGGAGGCCGACGCGGCGCGCCTCGGCCTCGTGACGCTGTCAGATCTCGCTCGGTCCGCATCGACGCTGCGGCTGGGGCTGTCGCACGAGTTCCTGGCACGCGCCGATGGCTGGCCGGCGCTGCGGCAGGCCTATGGCCTCACATTGAAGCCCGGCGCGGGCCTCGATCACGGGCTGGCCTACGGCGCACTGGCCGCCGGCCAGGTGGATGTCATCGACGTGTACACGACCGACGCGCAACTGGCCCGCCAGCCGGTGCGTGTGCTGCAGGATGACCGAGGATTTTTTCCACGCTACGACGCCGTGTTGCTGATGCGCGCCGAGGTCGACGATCGGCATCTGCAGGGTCTGACCGGCCAGTTGACCGAAGCGGTGATGACTCGCCTGAACGCGGCGGCGGAGTTGGAGGGGCAGGATTTCGCCAGCGTGGCGCGCGGCTTTCTGGCCGGGGCAGGCGTGCGTGACGGAGAGCACGGTTGGGGCGCGCGGCTGTTCGCGCCGGACCTGCCGCGGCTGCTCGCGCAGCACCTGGCTCTGGTGATGGGCTCCCTGGTGCTGGCGACCGTCATGGCGGTGCCGCTGGGTGTGGCTGCGCACCGGTTGCCACGGCTCTCGGGCCCGGTGATGGCCACGGTCGGTCTGCTGCAGACCCTGCCGTCGCTGGCCCTGCTGGCCTTCCTGATCGCGCTGGTCGGTCGCATCGGCTTCGCGCCGGCGCTGCTGGCTTTGTTCGTGTACGCGCTGCTGCCCATCGTGCGCAACACGCACGCCGGCCTGCAGGGTGTGCCGGCGGGCCTGCGTCAGGCCGCCATGGCGCTGGGTCTGACACCTGCGCAAACCCTTCGCGCCGTCGAGATCCCGCTGGCGCTGCCGACCCTGATGGCCGGCATCAAGACGGCTGCGGTCACCAATGTGGGTACCGCAACCGTGGCAGCCTTCGTGGGGGCCGGCGGTCTGGGCGAGCGCATCGTGGCGGGTCTCGCCGTCAATGACAGCGCCTTGATGCTGGCCGGAGCACTCCCGGCGGCCGGCCTTGCGCTGCTGGTGCAGTGGATCTTCGACGGACTGGAGCGGTCGGTCGCCCGGCGTCGCAGTCCCGAGCGGGGCGGTCGGAACCCATGACACGCCTCGCAAGCGGGCAAGAAAAAAGGACCGGTCTTTCGACAGGTCCTTGTTTCGCCAAGCAATTTGGTGGGCCCTGTAGGATTCGAACCTACGACCAACGGATTAAGAGTCCGCTGCTCTACCAACTGAGCTAAGAGCCCTTGAATCAACCGGTGAGACCGACTGAGCCAATGATTATAAAGTCATTTTGGTGACTTAGGCGCTGAAAACTCGATTCAACGCCATAAATTTTGGTGGGATGTGCAGGATTCGAACCTGCGACCAACGGATTAAAAGTCCGCTGCTCTACCGACTGAGCTAACATCCCGCGTCAAGCAGAGCCTGCCATT
>RXJW01000125.1 GCA_003963005.1 Burkholderiales bacterium | reverse complement strand
GTGCGCAGCTCTTCAGGCGCGTAGCTCAGTTGGTTAGAGCACCACCTTGACATGGTGGGGGTCGTTGGTTCGAATCCAATCGCGCCTACCAAATTCTGAAGTTGGGAAGCCCCCGGTTCGCAAGAACCGGGGGCTTTTTCTTTCGTGTTCGTCGTGTCGTCGCACGGCCGAGCTGGCAGCGCTCGTTTCCGCTCAGAATGCGCGAACAGCCTACAGCTGCCTGCGATGACAGACAACGAATTTGCCGAACGTGTGGAGCGCGCGTGGCGAGGTCAGTACCGCAACCTCGACGAGGCGCAGCTCGCGCATCGACTGGCCGAGAACGCGGCCGGTCGCCCCGAGGGCCTGCGTCGGCAGGCCGATGTCGTCGCCTGCATCGCGACCATCCGGTTCGGTGATGCATTCGTCGACGCCGCTGATCGCCTGCGCGCCCAGCGGGCGGGGCTGGAGGCGGCGGGCGAGCGGCGCTGGGCGGCCATCGCGCGGTACGGCGAGGCCCTGGCCCACAGTCGCAGCAACCGCGTGGACGCCGCGCTCTCGGCGGCCCAGGAGGCGCTGACGCAGGTGCTTGGCCTCGAGCCGGTGCCGGTGTTCGAGTCGCTGGTGTTCTCCAATGGCTGCGGCAGCTGGCACAAGCAGCTCGGCCATTGGGACGAGGCGCTCTACGACCTCCTGCGCGCTCGCGAGACCTGCAAGTCGACGGACGAGACGGGGCTCGCCGCGAGCATCGAATCCAACATCGGGACGGTCTACTACTGTTCGGGCAACACCGAGGACGGGCTGGAGTCGTTCGAGCGCGCCTGGGAGCTGGCCCGCGCCGCCGGCGCCACGCACCTGCTGGCCCTGATCGCTGCGAACATCGGCCAGTGCCTGTGGCGGCTCGGCCGCTCGGAGGAGGCGTTGGCGCGGTGTCTGCCGCTGCTGTCGGATCCCGGCGACTTGCCCTACCGGGGCAACCAGATCTGGGCCGTGGCCTCGCTGAGTGCGGCAGCGCTCGGGCGGGCGGAGGCCTCGACCTGGTCGGCACGGGCGTTGGCGCTGGCGGGCCAGGCGCCCTACGTCGAAGACCTGGCGCTGGCTCAGACGGCCCAGGGGCATGCGCTGATGGCGGAGGGGCGATTCGATGACGCGTGGCGCGCGTTCACCGATGCAACAACGACGGTCGGCCTGGATGGCGAGCGTGTGTTCCGCCTGCTGGCGCTGGAAGGATGCGCCCGGTGCGCGCGCTCGCTGGGCGACAAGGCGCGGCTGGCCGAGGCGCTGGACGTGCTGCTGCCCCTGCGTGACCAACTCGCCGGGACCGCTGCCCGCACCCGTGTCGCGGGGCTGCGCATCCGCGGTCAGCTGGCAGAACTCGAAGCGGAGCGCGACCGTGCTCGGCGCGCCCAGGCGCAGGCCGAACAGGCGCTTGCCGCCCTGCGTGCGGCGCAGGACAAGCTGGAAGGGCTGAACGACGACCTGTCCCGGGCCAATGCGCGGCTCAGTGAGCTCCATGCCTCGCGCACGCGCATGCTGGCGGCCGCCTGCCACGACCTCCGCCAGCCGGCGCACGCGCTGGGCATGCTCGCCGAAGTCGCCGCCGCCAAGATGCCGGCGGAGGGGCAGGGCGCCATCGAAGCGATCCGTCGGTCGAGCACGAGCCTGTCGGACCTGCTCGATGCGCTGTTCGACCTGTCGCGGCTGGAGTCCGACCGCTACGAGCCCAGTGTCGGACCGCTCTCGCTGGGCGAGCTGTTCGAAGACATGCGCTCGCAATTCATGGTGGCGGCGATCGGCAAGGGCCTGCGCCTTGGCATCGACGAGGTCCAGGGCACGGTGCTCAGCGATGCCCATCTGCTGCGCCGCATGGTGATGAATCTGCTGTCCAACGCCATCAAGTACACCGCGTCAGGTGCCGTGCAGCTGCGAGCCGACCGCGATGGTGGCGATTGGGTGATCAGCGTGACGGACACCGGGCCGGGCATCCGCGTGGAAGATCAGGAGTCGGTCTTCTCTGACTATGTGCGCCTGGACCGCGCCGGCTCGGCCGAAGGCCTGGGCATCGGCCTGGCCATCGTGCGGCGATCGGCGATGCTGCTGGGGCACCACCTGGCCTTGCGCTCTTCGCCGGGCCAGGGCAGCTGCTTCATGCTGCGCTTGTCCGCTGCGGACGGACCCGTGCCGGACGATGACGCTTCGGCGGAGCCGGCCGGTGCGGGCCAGGTCATCGGTCTGGTCGACGATGACGACGAGATCCGCCACGCGATGCATGAGCTGTTGAGCTTGCGCGGCTACGCCGCTCATGCGGCGCCGTCGCTGGAGGCGCTGCAGCGCCAGCTGGCTGCTGCCGGGATTGCTCAGCCGCAGTTGGTGCTGTCGGACTTTCATCTCGGCACCGGCGACAGCCTCGACGCACTGGCCGTGCTGCTCGGCCGGGGCGGATCCTGGCGTGGCGTGCCGGCGGTGTTGATCACCGGGGACATGAGTGCGGACGTGCAGGCACGCTGTGAGGCGCTCGGCATCACCCTCGCCTACAAGCCCCTGCCGGCGCGCAAGTTGACGCAGCTGATCGCACGCCTGTTGCTCACCGCACCCGGCACCGCGGTGGCAAGCCCCAGGTAAACCCGTCCGAACGGACCGTCAGCGCCTGCCTAGAATTTGCTGCACTGCACAGGAGACTTCCGCATGGCGACTGCCCGCAAGAAAGCGGCACCGACGACTGACGAGGGCGGCGACACCAAGCCCGGGCTGCGCATCCTCAAGAAGTACCCCAACCGGCGCCTGTACGACACCCAGACCAGCAGCTACATCACGCTGGCTGACGTGAAGCGCATGGTGCTGGACGGCGTGGAGTTCGAGGTGCAGGACGCCAAGACCCACGAAGACCTGACCCGCTCCATCCTGCTGCAGATCATCCTGGAAGAGGAAACCGGCGGTGTGCCGCTGTTCTCCACCAGCTCGCTGGCCCAGATCATCCGGTTCTACGGCCACGCCATGCAGGGCGTGATGGGCGGGCTGCTGGAGCGTCAGATGCAGGCTTTCACCGACATGCAGCAGCGCTTCACCGAGCAGACGCCCGGCATGCCCTTCACGCCCGAGGCCTGGACAGGCCTGATGGGCGGCTATGCGGAGCAGTCCAAGAACCTCATGAACCAGTGGCAGGAACAGCTCAAGCAGGCGGGCGTGATGTTCCCGTTCGGGCCGAAGAAGTAGTCCCGCGCTGACATCGCCGAAAATACGGCGATGAACGACACGACCACCTCCGTCCCGAAGATCGGCTTCGTCAGCCTGGGCTGTCCCAAGGCCCTGACCGATTCCGAGCTGATCCTCACCCAGCTCCGCGCCGAGGGCTACGAGACCTCCAAGACCTTCGCCGGGGCCGACCTGGTGATCGTCAACACCTGCGGCTTCATCGACGACGCCGTCAAGGAAAGCCTGGACACCATCGGCGAGGCCCTGGCCGAGAACGGCAAGGTGATCGTCACCGGCTGCCTGGGCGCCAAGGCCGGCCACTCAAGCAGTGACGCCGGCAGCCTGGTGCGCGAGATCCACCCGAGCGTGCTCGCCGTGACCGGGCCGCACGCCACGCAGGAGGTGATGGACGCCGTCCACACCCACGTGCCCAAGCCGCACGACCCATTCGTGGACCTGGTGCCCAGCTACGGCATCAAGCTCACACCCAAGCACTACGCCTACCTGAAGATCAGCGAAGGCTGCAACCACCGCTGCTCGTTCTGCATCATCCCGAGCATGCGCGGCGACCTGGTCTCGCGCCCGATCGGCGACGTGCTGAACGAAGCCCGCGCACTGTTCGAGAGCGGCGTCAAGGAACTGCTCGTCATCAGCCAGGACACCTCGGCCTACGGCGTGGACGTGAAGTACCGCACGGGGTTCTGGGACGGCAAGCCGGTCAAGACCAAGATGCTCGACCTGGTTGCGCACCTGGGCGAGATTGCCAAGCCCTTTGGTGCCTGGGTGCGCCTGCACTACGTCTACCCCTACCCGCACGTGGACGAGGTGCTGCCGCTGATGGCTGAAGGTCTGGTGCTGCCTTACCTGGACGTGCCCTTCCAGCATGCCCACCCGGACGTGCTCAAGCGCATGAAGCGCCCCGCCAACGGCGAGAAGAACATGGAGCGCATCCTGCGCTGGCGCGAGGCCTGCCCGGAGCTGGTCATCCGCTCCACCTTCATTGCCGGCTTCCCGGGCGAGACGGAGGCAGAGTTTCAGTATCTGCTGGACTTCATGCAGGAAGCCCGGATCGACCGTGCCGGCTGCTTCGCCTACTCGCCCGTGGAAGGCGCCAGCGCCAATGACATCCCCGGCGCGCTGCCGGACGAGGTGCGCGAAGAGCGCCGTGCACGCTTCATGGCTGTGGCTGAAGCGGTGTCGGCTGCCAAGCTGCAGTCCCGCGTCGGTCAGACGCTGCAGGTGCTGGTCGACTCGGCCCCGGCGCTGGGACGCAAGGGCGGGGTGGGGCGCTCGTACGCCGATGCACCGGAGATCGACGGCACCGTCAAGATCCTGCCGCCCGAGAAGGCCAGCAAGACGATGAAGGTGGGCGACTTCGTGCGCGTGCGCATCGTCGCGGCCGACGGCCATGACCTCGTCGGGAGCCTCGTGTGAAGCGAGGACCGGCGACCGAGCTGATCCACCACCCCTACCGCGCCCCGGAAGGCTGGGACGCCATCCCGGTGCCGGTGGTCAAGGCCTCGACCGTGCTTTTCAAGGATACGGCCGACCTGCACCGGCCCCGGCCGCGCGACGGCCTGACCTACCGCTACGGCCTGCACGGCACGCCCACGAGCTACACGCTGGCTGCGCGGCTGGCCACGCTGGAGCACGCCGAACATTGCCTGCTCGTGCCCAGCGGCCTGGCCGCCGTGACGCTGCCGTCGCTTGCCGTGCTGCGCCCGGGCGACGAGGTGCTGGTGCCGGACAACGTCTACGGCCAGAACCGCTACCTGACCGAATCGTGGCTGCCGCAGTGGGGCGTGACGCACCGCTTCTACGACCCGATGACCGTGCCCGAGCTGCGCGACAACACCCGGCTCGTGTGGCTGGAAGCGGCGGGTTCGATCACGCTGGAGTTCCCGGACCTGCTCGGCACCCTGGCCGCCTGCCGGGCGCGCGGCGTGATCACGGCCCTCGACAACACCTGGGGCGCGGGCCTGGCTTTCAACGGTTTCGAGCCGGCGCCGGACAAGCATCCGGGGCTGGGCGCCGACATCGTCATGCAGGCGCTGACGAAGTACGCGAGCGGCGGCGCGGATGTGCTGATGGGCTCGGTTTGCACCCGTGACCGCAAACTGCACGACCGCCTGAACCACGCCCATGAGCACCTCGGCTACGGCCTGGGGCAGAACGACGTGGAACTGGTGCTGCGCGGCCTGCCGACGATGCCGCTGCGCTACGCGGCGCAGGACCGGGTCACGCGCCGGCTGGCGGCCTGGATGGCGGACCGGCCCGAGGTGGCGAGGGTCTTGCACCCGGCGCTGCCTGATTCGCCCGGCCATGTGCATTGGCGCGCGGTCGGCGGCCGGGGCGCGGCCTGCCTGTTCTCGGTCGTGTTCAAGCCCGAGTACAGCCCGAAGCAGGTCGATGCCTTCGTCGATGCGCTGCAGCTCTTCGGCATCGGCTACTCCTGGGCCGGCCCGATGAGCCTGGCCGTGCCCTACGACATGAGCCGCAGCCGCAACCTGCCGCTGCCCTTCGAGGGGCGAACGCTGGTGCGCTTTGCGATCGGGCTGGAAGACGGGGACGACCTGCAGGCCGACATCGAGCAGGCGCTGGCTGCCCTGGGCTAGCCCTTTGACGAGACCTTGTGTCGCATCAACTGCCCCTTTTGGCGAAAGCTGCAGGGGCCCGCTGCGCGGACCTCAGGCCTTGCGGCCTGTTGATGCGTGCCGCATCAACTGTCCCTTTTGGCGAAAGCTGCAGGGGCCCGCTGCGCGGACCTCAGGCCTTGCGGCCTGTTGATGCGTGCCGCATCAACTGTCCCTTTTCTCGCTCCCAATCCCGCTTCTTCTCGGTCTCGCGCTTGTCGTGCTGGGCCTTGCCCTTGGCCAGTGCGATGTCGGCCTTCACGCGGCCGCCCTTGTAATGCAGGTTCAGCGGCACGAGGGTGAAGCCGCGCTGCTCGACCTTGCCGATCAGCCGCTTGATCTCGGCCTTGTGCATCAGGAGCTTCTTGGTGCGGTCGGCTTCGGGGTTGACGTGGGTGGAGGCGCTGCGCAGCGCGTTGATGCGGCAGCCGATGAGGTACAGCTCGCCATCGCGGATCAGCACGTAGCCGTCAGTCAATTGCACCTGGCCGGCGCGGATGGCCTTGATCTCCCAGCCTGACAGCACGACGCCGGCCTCGAATTGCTCCTCGATGTGGTAGTCGTAGCGGGCGCGGCGGTTCTCGGCAATGGACATGGAGGCGATGTGGGGGCCGAGGCCCTTCTTACAATCCCGGCATTCTATGAAGCAGGTCAAAAAGTCCGTTCTGCTGTGGCACACGCCCCGCGAGATGTATGAGCTGGTGACGCAGGTGGAGCGCTACCCGGAGTTCCTGCCGTGGTGCAGCAAGGTCGAGGTGCTGGCGCGCGAGGGGGACAGCGTCACCGCCCGGCTGCACCTGGCGTATGCCGGTGTGAAGCATGCCTTCACCACGCGCAACCGCAACGAGGAAGGCCGCAGCGTGCGCATGGAACTGGTTGATGGCCCGTTCTCGCGGCTGGACGGTGTGTGGGAGTTCCTGCCGCTGAACAAGCCCGGCAGCGATGCCGAGGCTTCGGCCTGCAAGATCGCGTTCGAGCTGAACTACGCCTTCAGCAGCGGGGCTCTGGAGGCCGTTGTGAGTCCGGTGTTCGACCGCATCGCCAATACCTTCGTCGACAGTTTCGTCCAGCGCGCAGAGAGTTTGCACGGTGCGGATTGAACTGGTCTGGAGCCCAGGTCCCGGCGACGTCCAACACCGCTGGCTGGAGGTGCCCGAGGGCGCGACGCTGGAGGCCGCGCTGCAGGGATGCGCCGATTTCATGGCGGCGCACACGGCCCCACTGGACACGCTTCGTGTCGGCATCTGGGGCAGGATCCGTTCGTTGCAGACGCCACTGCGCGAGCGTGACCGCATCGAGGTCTACCGGCCGCTCACGGTCGACCCGAAGGAAGCACGGCGCCAGCGCTATGCCAAGCGGGGCGAGCGCATCGTGTCCCGCCACCGGCCGCAGCCGGCCAAGGCCGACAAGGGCTGAGTCAGCCGGCGTTCAGCGGCATTCGCTGGTGATGAGGTCGCGCGCACGCGCCACCTCGGCCGCGATCTGCGCCTCTTCCATGAACACGCGCTCGCCCTTGTCGTTGGTGCGCGTCAGGCGCGTGCCGCTCTGGAGGTCGCGCAGGTTGGCCTGGGCCCGCGCGCAGTTCTCGCGGCGCTGGGCAGCGGCGCGGCGCTCTTCTTCCTTCTGCTTGGCGGCCTCGGCGTCCTGGTCCTTCTTCTGCTTGGCGGCGGCGTCCAGCTCGGCCTTGGTCGGCGCGCTCGCCGCCGGCCTGGGGGCCGCCTCGGCGCTGGCTGCGGCCGACGGCGGCGCGACGACGATGGTCGGTTTCGCCACGTAGGGCCGCTGCAGGATGTCCTTCTCCGGCGTGCCCGGCGGCGGCGGCATGTCGCTGTACTGGACCGCGCCCTTGGCGTCGCGCCACTTCCATTGGGCGTGGGCGGGCGTCACCAGGAACAGGCTGACCAGGGCGATGAGCAGGGTCGTGTGTCGCATGGGTTCAGTGTACTTCCCAGGCCTTCCGTATAATGCCGCTTTGCGTCTGGAGCTTTCCTCATGCGCCTTCTCGGCAAAGCGCTCACCTTCGACGATGTGTTGTTGGTGCCAGCGTTCTCCCAGGTGTTGCCCCGCGACACCAGCCTTGCGACCCGTCTGTCGCGCAACATCCCCCTGAACCTGCCCCTCGTGTCCGCGGCCATGGACACGGTGACCGAGGCTCGCCTGGCGATTGCCATCGCCCAGGAGGGCGGCATCGGCATCGTGCACAAGAACCTGTCGGCGGAAGCGCAGGCGCGCGAGGTGGCGCGGGTCAAGCGCTACGAGAGCGGCGTGGTGCGTGAGCCCATGACGATCAGCCCCGACGCCCCGGTGCGCGACGCGGTCGAGCTGACCCGCCAGCACGGCTTCTCGGGCTTCCCGGTCGTGGAGGGCAGGAAGGTCGTCGGCATCGTCACCGGTCGTGACTTGCGTTTCGAAACGCGCATGGACGCCAAGGTCCGCGAGATCATGACGCCCGCCGAGAAGCTCATCACGGTGCGCGAAGGCGCCTCGCTGGAAGAAGCCAAGGCCCTGATGCACAAGCACAAGCTGGAGCGTGTCGTCGTCGTGAACGATGCCTTCGAGCTGCGCGGCCTGATGACCGTGAAGGACATCACGAAGCAAACGAGCTTCCCCAACGCCGCTCGCGACAGCCACGGCGGCCTGCGCGTCGGCGCGGCAGTCGGCTTCGGTGAAGACACCGAGCAGCGCGTGGAACTGCTGGTGCGTGCCGGCGTCGACGCCATCATCGTCGACACCGCCCACGGCCACAGCGCCGGGGTGCTGGAGCGGGTGCGCTGGGTCAAGCGCGCCTACCCGCAGGTCGACGTCATCGGCGGCAACATCGCCACCGGTGCTGCCGCGCTGGCGCTGGTCGAGGCGGGGGCGGACGGCGTCAAGGTGGGCATCGGCCCCGGCTCGATCTGCACCACCCGCATCGTGGCGGGTGTGGGCGTGCCCCAGATCACCGCGATCGACAACGTCGCCACCGCCCTGCGCGGCACGGGCGTGCCGGTCATCGCCGACGGCGGCATCCGCTATTCCGGCGACGTCGCCAAGGCCATCGCTGCCGGTGCGGACACGGTCATGATGGGTGGCGCCTTCGCCGGCACCGAGGAAGCGCCGGGCGAGACCATCCTCTACCAGGGCCGCACCTTCAAGAGCTACCGCGGCATGGGCTCGATGGGCGCCATGGCCAAGGGCAGCGCCGACCGCTACTTCCAGGCCGAGACGGGCAACAACCCCAACACGTCCAAGCTCGTGCCCGAAGGCATCGAGGGCCAGGTCCCGTACAAGGGCTCGGTGGTGCAGGTCATCTTCCAGATGGCCGGCGGCCTGAAGGCCTCGATGCACTACTGCGGCTGCGGCACCATCGCCGACATGCAGAGCAAGGCCGAGTTCGTCGAGATCACGACCGCGGGCATGCGCGAGAGCCATGTCCACGACGTGCAGATCACGAAGGAAGCACCCAACTACCGCAGCGAGTGAGCTGAAAGCAGTGACAACGGGGCGACGTCAGTTCGCCCCGTTTCTCTTTTTCTGCCAACTGATGAGTTCCACCCCGCAACGCGCCCCGGCCATGGGCTTCATCCTGGCCGCCGTGCTGATCGACATGATCTCCATCGGCCTGATGGTGCCGGTGCTGCCCCACATCGTGGGCACGTTCACGCAGAGCAACGACGAGCAGACGGCTGCCTTCCTGCTGGTGACGATGGCCTTCGGTGTGGCCAATTTCATCGGCTCGCCCGTGCTCGGTGCGCTGTCCGACCGCTTCGGTCGCCGTCCGGTACTGCTGATCGGCTTCGCGGGCCTGGCCTTGAGCTTCTTCGTGACGGCCCTGGCCACGGCGCTGTGGATGCTGGTCGTCGTGCGCCTGTTTTCCGGCGCCATGCAGGCCAATGTCGCGATTGCGAATGCCTACGTGGCCGACATCACGGCTCCCGAGGACCGCGCCCGGCGTTTCGGCCAACTCGGCGCCATGTTCGGGATCGGCTTCATTCTCGGCCCGGTCATCGGCGGTTGGCTGGGGCACTATGACGTCCACTGGCCGTTCTTCGCGGCCGGCTCGATGGCCATCCTGAACTGGTGCTACGGCTTCTTCGTACTGCCGGAATCGCTGCCGCTGGACCGCCGCAGCCCCTTCGACTGGAAAAAGGCCAACCCGGCAAGCGCCTTGCGCGGCCTGGCGGCCTTGCAGGGGGTCGGGCCGCTGGTGGCGGTGATCGCCCTGTCGACGCTCGCCCAGTTCACGCTTCACAACACCTGGGTCCTGTACACCAAGTTCCGGTTCGGCTGGGGCCCCCTGGCCGTCAGCTGGTCGCTCGTCGTGGTGGGCGTCGCCTCGGTCATCAGCCAGGGCGTGCTGCTGCGCCCCTTGCTGCATCGGTTCGGCACCCAGAGGCTGGCGATGATCAGCATGGCGTCTGCCACGCTGGCCTACCTGTGCTATGGGCTCGCGACCGACGGCTGGATGATGTACGGCATCATCGGCCTGAACCTGCTCGGCGGTGTCGCGGCCGCAGCCCTGCAGAGCTTCATCTCGAATGCGGCCAGCGCGGCGCACCAGGGCCAGGCGATGGGCGCGCTGTCCTCGCTGAACAGCCTGATGGCCGTCATCGCCCCCCTGCTCGGGCTCACGCTGCTCGGCGAGGTCTCGCACCGCCCGCCGAGCGATCCGCTCATGGGGCTGCCCTTCTTCGCCTGCGCGGCCCTCCAGGCGGCGGCGCTCGTCATCACCCTCCGTTTCTTCCGCACCCAGCCGGCACCCAGCCCGGCGTGAAAGACGCGTCATGCATCACGACAAGGTCCTCGTCCTCGACTTCGGCTCCCAGGTCACCCAGCTCATCGCCCGCCGGGTGCGTGATGCGTCGGTGTATTGCGAGATCCATCCCAACGACGTGTCGGATGACTTCATCAAGGCCTTCGCCCCCAAGGCCATCATCCTGAGCGGCAGCCACGCCTCCACCTACGAAGACCACGAACTGCGCGCGCCGCAGGCGGTGTGGGACCTGGGCGTGCCGGTGCTCGGCATCTGCTACGGCATGCAGACGATGGCGGTGCAGCTCGGCGGCAAGGTCGAGTGGAGCGACCACCGCGAGTTCGGTTACGCCGAGGTTCGTGCCCATGGCCACACGCGGCTGCTGGCCGGCATCCAGGACTTCACGACCGACGAGGGCCACGGCATGCTCAAGGTCTGGATGAGCCACGGCGACAAGGTCACCGCGCTGCCGCCAGGCTTCCAGCTGATGGCCTCCACGCCGAGCTGCCCGATCGCCGGCATGGCCGACGAGGCCCGCGGCTTCTACGCCGTGCAGTTCCACCCCGAGGTCACCCACACGCAGCAGGGCGAGGCCATGCTGCGCCGCTTCGTGCGCGAGATCGCCGGCTGCAAGGGCGACTGGATCATGGGCGACTACATCGCCGAGGCGGTCGAGAAGATCCGCGCCCAGGTCGGTGACGAGGAGGTCATCCTCGGCCTGTCCGGGGGCGTCGATTCGTCGGTGGCCGCCGCACTCATCCACCGCGCCATCGGCGACCAGCTCACCTGCGTGTTCGTGGACCACGGCCTGCTGCGCCTGAACGAAGGCGACATGGTCATGGACATGTTCGCCGGCAAGCTGCACGCCAAGGTCATCCGCGTGGATGCGAGCGACCTGTTCCTCGGCGAACTCGCCGGCGTGACCGACCCCGAGCAGAAGCGCAAGATCATCGGGCGCCTCTTCGTCGACGTCTTCAAGGCCGAGGCGGGCAAGCTCAAGGCGGGCGACGGCGGCCTCAAGGGCGCGACCTTCCTTGCGCAGGGCACGATCTACCCCGATGTGGTGGAGAGCGGCGGCACCAAGACCAAGAAGGCCACCACCATCAAGAGCCACCACAACGTCGGCGGCCTGCCCGAGCAGCTCGGCCTGAAGCTGCTGGAGCCGCTGCGCGAGCTGTTCAAGGACGAGGTGCGGGCGCTCGGCGTCGCCCTCGGCCTGCCGCCGGAGATGGTCTACCGCCACCCGTTCCCCGGCCCGGGCCTGGGTGTGCGCATCCTGGGCGAGGTGAAGAAGCAATACGCCGACCTGCTGCGCCGGGCCGACGCGATCTTCATCGAGGAGCTGCGCAACACCATCGACCCGGCCACCGGCAAGAGCTGGTACGACCTGACCTCCCAGGCCTTCGCCGTGTTCCTGCCGGTCAAGAGCGTGGGCGTCATGGGCGACGGCCGCACGTATGACTACGTGGTGGCCCTGCGCGCCGTGCAGACCAGCGACTTCATGACCGCCGACTGGGCCGAGCTGCCTTACGCGATGCTCAAGCGCACGTCGGGCCGCATCATCAATGAGGTGCGCGGGATCAACCGCGTGACCTACGACGTCAGCAGCAAGCCGCCGGCGACGATCGAGTGGGAATGAGGTCGCGGTCGCACGCGGCGACCTGATGGCCTGCGCATGCCGCAGGCCTCGAGCCTGACGAACTTACCCCCCGCGGCAACTGTGCCGGGCACGCCTGCGCACACCAGCCGCTGTGTCTCGACCTGGGCGCTCCGTCAAGCGGCGACGCGCTTGCCGGTCCGCGAGCCCGCGATGGCGATCGCAGCCGGTTGGCGCAGTGCAACGCTGCGCAAGGCAACGGACAGGTGCAGCGCGTGAAGACGCATTAAGCCTCTTTGCGTGAGATGGGACCGCACGGGCCTCCCTGCATCACATCGACACATCTGATGGCTTCCTGTGTGCTTGCTGACGGCGTCTTGAAGGCTCACCGACAGTTGGCGCCGCTTTGGCCTCGCCCGGGGTCTTTACTTGTCTTTACAAGCTTGTCGCAGGCCCAAGCGACGCGACAACACGCATGCAGGTGCGAGGGCGGCCTTCCTAGCATCTGCCGCGCTTCGCCTCACAAGGCGCGAGGCGTCGTTGGATCGGTATTCGTCTCGCACAACTTGATTGACGCTTGCGCTGTCCAGGTGCCGGGTGCTGGTCTGTTCTTGTCCAAGCCAATTCGGAGTTGATGAACCATGGATCACGTCCACACACGTGTCGATCAAACTGTGCCCCAGGGCATGACGGCGACGCCGGCCACACGGGCCGCCGTCGCCAACAAAACCAGCCGCGCGTGGCCCCGGCAACTGATGCTGGCCACACTCGTGGCGGCCGCGGCCGGCAGTGCGCAGGCGGCGACTACCTGGGCCATGACCAAGAGCGACGTGCCCGAGATCCGGGAAGGCACCCACATGGGTGTGATGAGTGACAGCAACCAGATTCACGTTGCCGTCAGCCTCAAGGTGCAGAACCGTGCCGCGCTCGACCAGCTGACCACGCAGATCATGGCGGGGCGGGCCGCTCCGCTGTCGGCTGCCGAGTTCCAGCAGCGCTTCGCGCCCTCCGCGGATCAGATCCAGTCCGTGGTGTCCCATCTGCGGCAGGCCGGTTTCACCAACATCGAGGTGGCGCCGAACAAGCTCCTCGTGACGGCAGACGGCTCGCATGCCGCGGTGAAGGCCGCATTCAAGACCGAGCTGCATTTCTACGCCATCGGTGCGCGCACGGCCTACGCCAACACCGCGCCCGCTCAGATTCCCGGTGAGCTGAGCGACAAGATCCTGGCCGTGCACGGGCTCCAGACCGTTCACCTGCACCGCAAGACGCTGGTGCGCCCCAACGCCACCACACAAGCCGTGCAGGCGGTGAGCCCGACGCAGTTCGCCAGCATCTACGGTGCATCGGGCCTGCCTTCGGCCACGAATGCAACGATCGCGATCGTCACCGCGGGCAACGTGTCTCAGACGGTCACCGACCTGCGCAGCTTCGCCAGCAATTCCGGCTACCCGGCCCCGCCGGTCAGCGTCGTCACGGTCGGCACGGCAGGCACGGACACCTCCGGCACCGACGAATGGAACATGGACTCGCAAGTTGCGCTGGCCGCGGCGGGCGGCACGATCAAGTCGATGCTGCTGTACGCCGGCACGGACCTCAGCGACGCCGCGCTGACGGCCGTCTACAACCGCATCATCAGCGACAACAAGGCCAAGGTCATCAACGTGTCCCTGGGCGAGTGCGAGAACGATGCGAAGACCAGCGGCATCATGGCCTCGAACGACCAGATCTTCCAGACGGCCGTGGCGCAGGGCCAGACCTTCTCGGTGTCGTCGGGCGATTCCGGCTCCTACGAGTGCGGCGGCAGCAGCAATTCCGCGAGCTACCCGTCCGTGTCGCCCTACGTGATGTCCATCGGCGGCACCACGCTCTCGTCGAGCGGCGGCAGCTGGGTCGGTGAGACCGTGTGGAGCTGCACCGGCCCCTCGACCTGCCCGCAGTCCGCCTCCGGCGGCACCGGTGGCGGCCCGAGCCTGACGGAGTCGGCCCCGAGCTGGCAGAAGGCGTCGGGCGTCCTCGGAACGTCCACGATGCGCGGCACGCCGGACATCGCCTTCGATGCGGCCCCCAGCAGCGGCGCGCTGGTGCTGATCAACGGCAGCAACAGCACCATCGGTGGCACCAGCCTGGCTGCGCCGATCTTCACGGGTCTGTATTCGCGCCTGCAGTCGTCGCGTGGCAACAGCCTGCCGTTCCCGGCTCAGACGATCTACCAGGGCGCGGCGTCCAACCCCAGCTGGTTCCATGACGTGACGTCGGGCAGCAATGGCGGCTACAGCGCCAAGGCAGGGTGGGACTACACCACCGGCTACGGCAGCCTGAACATCGCCAACTTCGCCAACGCCTTCAATGGCGGCACCACGGGGAGCCTCACGGCTGCATTCACGTCCTCCGTCAGCGGCCTGACGGTCAGCTTCACGGACGGCTCCACCGACACCATCAGCGGTGCCAGCATCACGAGCCACAGCTGGGCGTTCGGCGATGGCAGCACGTCCACGGCGACCAATCCCTCGCACACCTACGCCGCGGCCGGGACCTACAACGTGACGGAGACGGTCGGCGACAGTGGCGGCAAGTCGGCGACGGTGTCCCACACGGTGACCGTGAGCAGCGGGGCCACCCAGCTGCTGGGCAACAGTGGCTTCGAGACTGGTACGGCCAGCCCCTGGACGATGAGCACCGGCACGCTGTGCAGCAACGGCAGCAGCAGCTGCAGCGGTGAAACGTCCCACGGTGGTTCCTGGTATGCGTGGCTCGGTGGCTACGGCAGCACCCACACCGACACCGTGTCGCAGACCGTGACGGTGCCGCCGGGCGCGACCAAGGCAACGCTGACCTTCTACCTGCACATCGACACGGCCGAATCGGGCACGACCGCCTACGACACGCTGAAGGTCCAGGTGGTCAGCGGCACCACGACGACGACGGTGGCCACGTACTCCAACGCCAACGCCGCCAGCGGCTACGTGTTGAAGTCGATCGACCTGAGTGCCTACGTCGGCAAGACGATCACGCTGAAGTTCGTGTCGACCGAGGACAGCTCGCTGCAGACCTCCTTCGTGCTCGACGATATCAACCTGACGGCGCAATGATGGCCGCTGCGAGGCCTTGGGGCTGACCGCTCTGAAGCCTGCAACACCAGGCCCGCTTCGGCGGGCTTTTTTCATGGGGTCGGGCGTGGTACCGCCGCACACACCGTGGGTGTCTCACCCGCATCCGGGCACGAGGGCCGGCGATGGTGTGCCGGCATGCCTGGGTCGGTGGACGTGTGCATCGGTGGGTGCCACGACGGCCACCGCGGCTTATGCTTGTGAGTGCATCCACCACACCGACACGTCATGCGCGCTGCCTTCAGCCTTCTCGCTCTCGTCATCGTGGCGGCCATCGTGCTGTCGCTGGCGAAGAAGCAGGCCACTGCCCTCAAGCCCGCCGAGCCGGCAGCCGCCAGCGCAGCTGCCACGGGTGGCGCCTTGCCTCGCCCCAAGGACGTGGGCCAGCAGGTGCAGTCCCAGGTCGATGATGCGGCTCGCCGGGCCGCCGACGCCGCTGCGTCGGCGACACAGTAAGGCGGCGGGCTCGCCGTCCCAGCCGCGGCCTGTCTTTCGCGGGGCTCGGCGGGTCAGGGATCGAGGGCGCCGCCGGTGATGGCCTGGGCGAGCGCACGCACGCTCAACGGGGCGGAGCCCTCCGCCTTGTTGGAGATCGTCACGACCACGTCCTGCCCCGCGCCTGCCGTGCCGCGGATGATGCGGGCGAGTGCCTGCCGGGTCTCGGGGTCGGGGTCCATCAGCGTGTTGAAGTCGCCGTACTTCTTTTCGGCCGTCTCGTAGCCGAAGGCGCCGTGCAGGCGGTTAAGGTTCCAGCGCACCACGAGCGGGCCCGGCCAGAGCGCCCGCAGCAGCGGCAGTTGCTTGGTGATCGGCGGCAGCTTGGGGTGCAGGCCGAGGCAGTAGCGGGCACCCGTATCGCGCAGCAAGGCGGTGAACTCGGGTGTCAGCCAGGCCGCATCGCGCACCTCGACCGCCACGACACCGTGCGGCAGCCGCGGCAGCGCGCGCAGCAGCCTGTGCAGGCGGTCCCACTGTGCGGGCATCTGTGCCAGGCGCGTCGTGGGCAGTGGGCTGATCTGAAAGACCAGGGCACCGATGGCCGGCCCGAGGCCCTCCACGGCCGGCTCGATGAAGTCCGACAGGGCCGTTGCCACATCCAGGAACAGCGGGTTGGGCTGCGCGCCACGGCCGCTCTCGGTGCGCAGCAGGGCGTCCGTCACGAGGCTCGGTGCCTTGACCGTGAAGCGGAAGCCCGCGGGCACCTGCTCGGCATGACGCTGGAATTCACTCGCCGCCAGCGGCCGGTAGAAGCCGCGGTCGATGCCCACGGCCCGCAGCAGCGGATGTGCCGAATAGGCGGGCAGGCCGGCGCGTGACAGCAGCGTCTCGCTGTGCCGGCCGGCCCACACGAGGCCCTGCCAGCCCGGGTAGCTCCAGGTCGACGTGCCGAGGTGGACGTTGGGTGACAAGGCCGCGGCCAGCGCCTCGTCCGCCGCGCTGGGCGGCACGGGCTGCACGCCGCGCCCGCGCGTGGCCGGCACCGGCGGCTCACCGAAGAGATCGTCCTGCTCGATCGACACCGGCCCGCCGTTCCCGCGTCAGGCCCGCAGCTGCACGCCGGCGTCCCGCAGGGCCGCGTGCAGCGCGCGTGCGAAGGCCAGGGCGTGTGGGCCGTCGCCGTGCAGACAGACCGTCTGCGCCTGCAGCGGCACGGCCTCGCCCGACACGGCCTGCACCACCCCCTCGCGCACCATGCGCAGCGTGCGCGACACCGCCTCGCCGGTGTCGTCGATGAGCGCGCCGGGCTGGGAGCGCGGCACGAGGCTGCCGTCGGCCAGGTAGCCGCGGTCGGCGAACACTTCGGCCACGGCCCTCAACCCGACCCGTTCGGCCGCCCGCAGCAGTTCGCCACCGACCAGGCCGTACAGCGCGAGGCCCGGGTCGAGGTCGCGGACGGCGCCTGCGATGGCGTCGGCGAGTGCCGGGTCGCGGGCGGCCTGGTTGTAGAGCGCCCCGTGGGGCTTGACGTGATGCAGCCGGCCGCCCGCCGCACGCACCAGCGCGTCCAGCGCGCCGACCTGGGTCAGCACCTCGGCGCGCACGTGGTCGGGGTCGAGCTGCATCTCGCGGCGGCCGAAATGCGTGCGGTCGGCATAGCTCGGGTGCGCGCCGATCGCGACGCCCCGGGCCAGGGCGGCCCGCACTGTGTCCTGCATGAGCCGGGCGTCGCCCGCGTGGCCGCCGCAGGCGATGTTGGCGGAGGTGACGAGGGTCAGCAGCTCGGCGTCATCGGGCGCGCCTTCGCCGAGATCGGCATTCAGGTCGACATGCATAGCGCGGTGGTCCATTGGTCAAGAAGGGTGCGGCGCGCCCGCAGCGCGGTGACGGCGTCGTCGGCTGTGCAAGGCACGAAGCGCAGTGACGCGCCGAGGCGCAGCTGCGCGAGTTTCCAAAGGTCGGCGGCGATCACGACGCCGATCTTCGGGTAGCCCCCCGTGGTCTGGGCGTCGGCCAGCAGCACGATTGGCTGGCCTGAGGGGGGCACCTGGATGACGCCGGGCAGCACACCGTGGGAGGGCAGGTCGCCGGTCAAGACGCGGTCCAGGACCGGCCCGGCGAAGCGAAAGCCCATGCGGTTGCTCTGGGGCGTGAGCGTCCAGGCGGCCGACCAGAACGCCTCGCGCGCGGCCGGCGAGAACCCGTCGTGTTCCGGCCCGGGCAGCACGCGGACGCTGGCGTCCCACGGCGGCGGGCGCAGCCCGACGCGCCGGGGAGAGGGGGCTGCCGCGGGTCGCCAGGGCAGGGCGTCGCCCTCGCGCAGCGCGCGGCCCTCGAAGCCGCCGAAGCCGGCCTTCAGGTCGGTGCTGCGCGAGCCGAGCACGGCAGGCACATCGATGCCGCCGCTCACGGCCAGCACGGTGCGCATCCGCTCGCGCGGTGCAGCGAGCTTCAGCACCTGGCCGGCGCGCACGGCTTCGCGCCAGCCCGGGCGCACGGGGCGGCCGTCCAGCGTCGCGTCAGCATCGGTGCCGGTGACGGCGAAGCTGCCGTCCGCGGCAAAGCGCAGCGCGGCAGGGCCCAGCGTGAACTCCACACCTGCGGCGCCCACGTCATTGCCCACAAGCAGGTTGGCCTGCATCAGGGCCAGGTCGTCCAGCGCGCCGCAGCGGCTGATGCCCCGGTCGCGCCAGAGCGTGCGACCGAGGTCCTGCACGGTGGTGAGCGGCCCGGCCCGCAGCAGTTCGATCATGCGTCGACGGCGACGAAGCGCACCCGGTCGCCGGGCGCGAGCAGGGTCGGCGGCTCGGCCTGCGGGTTGAAGAGGGCCAGGTCGGTTCGGCCGATCAGCTGCCAGCCGCCCGGCGTGGCCAGCGGGTAGATGCCCGTCTGCGCGCCGCCGATGCCCACGCTGCCGGCGGGCACCGCCACCCGCGGCTCGGCCCGGCGCGGCGTGTGCAGGGCCTGGTCCAAGCCGCCCAGGTAGGCGAAGCCGGGCTGGAAGCCGATGAAGTACACGACATACTCGGACGCCGTGTGGCGACGCACGACCTCGTCCGGGCTCAGGCCGCCGTGGGCCGCGACCTCGGCGAGGTCCGGCCCCGCCTCGCCGCCGTACCGCACGGGGATTTCCACGAGCCGGCCCAGCGCCCGTTCCTGGGCCGGCGCCGCCCACTGCGACTGAACGGCGGCGGCCACCTCGGCAGGGTCGGTGTGCAGCGGATCGAAGGTGAGGGTGAGGTTGTTCATGCCTGGCGTGAGACCGGTCACCGAAGGCAGCCGGGCCAGCGCCTCGGCCAGTTGCCACAGGCGCTGCTGCTGGGCGAGCGTCACCGGCGCGGGCAAGCTCGCGCAGAGGGCGGCTTCGCCGAGCGGATGAAGCGCCAGTGACGTCATGGCCGAAAGCATGCCATGGGTACACTGCCGGCCCAGATGAACGAGCCTCTTTTCACGCCCGCTGACGAGTTTGCGATGCGGCTTGCGCTGGACCAGGCCCACAACGCCTGGCTCGTGGGCGAAGTGCCCGTGGGCGCCGTCATCACGCGCGGTGGCCAGGTAATTGCCACGGGCTACAACCGCCCGATCACGACGCACGATCCGACGGCCCACGCCGAGATCGTCGCCCTGCGCCACGCCGCCACGCTGCTGGAGAACTACCGTCTTCCCGAGTGCGAGCTCTACGTGACGCTGGAGCCCTGCGCGATGTGTGCGATGGCGCTGATGCATGCGCGCTTCAGGCGCATCGTGTTCGCCACCCGCGACCCCAAGACGGGCGTGGCCGGCTCGGTGATCGACCTCTTCGCCCAGCCGCAGCTCAACCACCACACGCGCATCGAGGGCGGGCTGATGGCCGATGCCTCCGCCCAGCTGCTGCGCGACTTCTTCAACGAGCGCCGCGAGGCCGCGCGCGCGCGGCGGGCCGAGCGCCAAGGCCTGATCCCCACTGGCGAGGCCACGCACCTGGACGACACCTGATGAGCACCCTGACGCTGTTCACGCCCGCGGGCGCCCTGGCCAAGGCCGAGAACCTGAAGCGTGCCGCGAAGCGCCTGGGTCAGCTGGGCTTCGAGGTCAGCGTCGACACCGACGCGCTGGCGCGCCACCAGCGCTTTGCCGGTGACGACGCCACGCGCCTGGCCGCGCTGCACCGCGTCGCCGACGCGGCGCCCTCGGTCGCCCTGGCCACGCGCGGTGGCTACGGCCTGACCCGGCTGCTGGATCAGATCGACTGGGACCGCATCGCCCGCAGCATCGAGCACGGCACGCGCTGGGTCGGCTACAGCGACCTCACCGCACTGCAGAACGGCCTGATCGCGCGCAAGAAGGGCCTGTCGATGTGGGCCGGTCCGCTGGCCTGCGACGACTTCGGCCGCAGCGACGCGGACGGCGGCGTGGACGAGGTCACCCGCGATTGCTTCCTGGAGGCGATGAGCGGCGCCCTGGAGGCCGTGGGCTTTCGGGCGCCGACGTCGGCGTTCGACGGCCTGGAGGCCCGCGGGCGCCTGTGGGGCGGCAACCTGGCGGTGCTGTGCTCGCTGCTGGGCACGCCGCACTGGCCCAAGGTCAAGGGCGGCATCCTGTTCCTGGAAGACATCAACGAGCACCCCTACCGGGTGGAACGCATGCTGCTGCAGCTGCAGCAAGCCGGTGTCATCGACGCGCAGGCGGCCGTGCTGCTGGGCGACTTCAGCGGCGCGGCCAAGTCGCCGCTGGACCGGGGCTACGGCCTCAAGGAGGCCGTCGCGGCCCTGCGCGCCCGCACGCGCACCCCGGTCCTGACCGGCTTGCCCTTCGGCCACATCCGCACCAAGGTCTGCCTGCCCGTCGGGGCCACCGTGGAGCTGTACGTGCAGGGCCGTGAGGCGATCCTCGGCTGGCAGTCGGACGCGCGGCTCGCGCACGATCACCACAGCCATCACCACGACCACGCCCATCACTGAGGGCAACCCGGGTTTTCCACGTCGATTCCGCGCCACGCATGCCGCAGCTCCGGCAGCGCGGGCCCCTATCATCCCGGCACGCCCCGGCCTTCACCGGGGCGCGTGCTTTTGTGGGGACAACAGGTGGGCGTCGTGGGCAGCGGGTGGATCAGGCGAGGCGTGGGCGCACTGGCGTTCGGCCTGCTGGCCGGCTGCAACAACAGCCCGCATCCGGCGGGTGCCGAGCGGGAGAACACGCTCTACATGGCCTTCCGGGAGCGCTCGCCGCGCTACCTGGATCCGACCTCCTCGTACACGGCACCCGAGAGCACCTACACCTACGAAATCACCGAGCCGCCGTACGGCTACCACCCCCTCAAGCGCCCGTACACCCTCATCCCGCGGGCCGCGTCGGCCGTGGTCAAACCCTACTTTCTCGATGCCCAGGGCCAGCGCCTGCCCGAGGATGCGCCGCCGTCGCAGATCGCGCAGGCCGTCTATGACATCCCGATCCGCCCGGGGCTGAAGTGGTCGCCCCACCCGGCCTTTGCCACGGACGAACAAGGCCACTACCGCTACCACGCGCTCAAGGCGGGTGAACTGGGCGACCGGCGCAGCCCCTTCGAGTTCCAGCACCTGGGCACGCGCGAGGTCGTGGCGGAGGACTTCGTCTACGCCCTGAAGCGCCACGCCAGCCCGCGGGTCGAAGCGCCGGTGTTCGCGGTGTTCTCTGAACACGTGATCGGCCTGGCCGACTACAAGGCCCTGCTGCGCCGCGAGAACGACAAGCTGCTGGCGGGCCTGCCCGAGACCCTGGCTGACAAACCGTTCCTGGACCTGCGCCGCTGGCCGCTGGCCGGGGCCGAGGCGGTGAATGAGCACCTGCTGCGCATCCGGCTCAAGGGCCGCTATCCGCAGTGGCAGTACTGGCTGGCGACCACCTTCCTGTCCGCCATTCCCTGGGAGGTCGACGCCTTCTACGCGCAGCCCGGCATGGCGGCCAACTCGCTGGGCTGGAACCAGTGGCCGGTCGGCAGTGGCCCGTTCATGATGACCGAATCGGTGCCGGACCGCCGTCATGTGATGAGCCGCAACCCCCACTACCGGCCGGACACCTACCCCTGCGAGGGCAGCCCGGGCGATGCCGAGGCCGGGCGGCTGGCCGACTGCGGCAAGCCGCTGCCCTTCGTCGACAAGATCGTCGCGATGCAGGTGAAGGAAGAGCTGCCCATCAAGGAGATGTTCAAGCAGGGCTACCTCGATCTGCCGGAGATGGATCGCGCGGACTGGGGTGTCAACCTGGGTGTCGACCGGGACGACTCCGACGAGGTGAAGGCCTTCTTCAAGGACCGGGGCTTCCAGTTGCCGATGGCGGTGGACATCACCAACTGGTACCTCGGCTTCAACATGCTCGACCCGGTGCTGGGCCGCGGTGACACGCCCGAGCAGCAGAAGCGCAACCGCGCGCTGCGCCAGGCCATCTCGATCGCCATCGACTGGGAGGAGGGCTACGGCCGCATCTTCCGCGCCCGCGGCGGTGATGCCGCCCACGGGCCGATCCCGCCGGGCGTGTTCGGCTCGCGCGAGGGCCAGCCGGGCGAATACAACCCGGTCACGCACCGCCTCGTCAACGGCAAGCCGGTGCGCCGCCCGCTTGAAGACGCCTTCCGGCTGATGGAGCAGGCCGGCTATCCGGGCGGGCGCGACGCGACAACCGGCAAGCCGCTGGTGCTGAACTACGACTTCCAGCGCGTGGTGACGCCGGAGCTCAAGGCCGAGAACGACTGGCTCGTGCGGCAGTTCGCCAAGCTCGGCATCCAGCTCGACGTGCGCGCCACCGACTTCAACCAGTTCCAGGAAAAGATCCTGAAGGGCAAGCACCAGATCTTCTGGTGGGGCTGGTTCGCCGACTACCCGGACGCGGAGAACTTCCTGTTCCTGCTCTACGGCCCGAACAGCAAGAGCCAGCACGAGGGCGAGAACGTCGCCAACTACGCCAACCCCGAGTTCGACCGGCTCTACCGCCAGCTCCAGTCGCTCGAGGACGGCCCCGAGAAGGCCGCCGTCATGGCCCGCATGAACGACATCGTGCGCGAAGACGCCCCCTGGGCCTGGGGCTTCTGGAGCTATTCCGGCCTGGCCTTTCAGCGCTGGGTGCACAACGGCAAGCCGGGCGTCGTCGTGCGCGACCGTGCCCGCTACCTGCGGGTGGACGTGCAGGAGCGCGCCCGGACCGTCGCCGAGTGGAACCGCCCGGTCTGGTGGCCGCTGCTGGTGCTGGCCGCCGGTGGGTTGGCCATCGGCATCGTGACCCGGCGCGCCTGGCGGGCGCGCGAAACGGCCACGGCCCTCGGGGGAGGGCGCTGATGATCGGCTTCGCGCTGCGCCGCCTCGCCTACGGCCTGGCCATCCTGGTGGGTGTGAACCTGTTCACCTTCGTGCTGTTCTTTTCGGTCAACACGCCGGACGACATGGCACGCCTGAACATCGGCGGCAAGCGCGTCACGCAGGAACAGATCGCGCAGTGGAAGACCGAGCGCGGCTATGACAAGCCGCTCTACCTCGACGACAGCCGCACGGGCCTGGCGCGCTTCACGCACACCATCCTGTGGGAGCGGTCGGTGAGCCTGTTCGCGCTGGACTTCGGCAAGAGCGATGCCCGCCAGGCCGTCAACATCGGCCACGAGATCAAGGTGCGCATGGGCGTGAGCCTGCAGCTGGCCCTGCCGCTGTTCATCCTGCAGGTCATCGTGAGCGTCGCGTTCGCGCTGCTGCTGGTGTTCTTCCGGCACAGCCGCATCGACTTCTGGGGCGTGGTGCTGTGCGTGCTGATGCTGTCGATCAGCAGCCTGTTCTACATCATCGTCGGCCAGTACCTGTTCGCCCGCGTGCTACGCCTGGTGCCGATGAACGGCTTCGCGCCGGGGCTGGACGCGGTGAAGTTCCTCGCGCTGCCGATCCTGCTGTCGCTGCTGAGCCGCCTGGGCGGCGAGGCGCGGCTGTATCGGGCCATGTTCCTGGAGGAGATGGGCAAGGACTACGTCCGCACCGCCCGGGCCAAGGGCCTGAGCGAGGGCACGGTGCTGCGCCGGCACGTGCTGCGCAATGCGCTGATCCCGATCATCACGAGCGCCGGCAGCTACCTGCCCTACGTCTTCCTCGGCAGCCTGGTGTTCGAGAGCTTCTTCGGCATCCCGGGCCTTGGGGCCTTCGTCATCGAGGCCATCACCGGGCAGGACTTCGCCATCGTGCGGACCATGGTGTTCCTGGGTGCCTTGCTCTACATCGCGAGCAATGCGCTGATCGACATCGCCTACACCTGGGTCGATCCGCGCGTGAGGTTGTCATGAAGCCGGTGCTGCTCTGGACCGACCTGGCTCTGTGGCTCATGGTGGCCGCGGTGCTGGCCTATGCGCTGCGGGTGAGGGCGCAGTCCCATCTGCGCGCGAACTGGCAGCGGGTGCTCCGCGACCCCGTGGCCGCATCGGCCGGCGTGTTGATGGCGCTCTTCATGGCCGTGACGCTGGTGGACAGCCTGCATCTGCGCCTCGCGCTGCCGGCGGCCGAGGGTGCGGCGGCGTACGACACGCGGACCGTGTCGGTCCTGGACCTGCTGCTCGCACGCCAGATCGAGATGCGCGAGGTCAGCTACTCGCTGCCACTGGGCACGCATGGGTTCAGCAAGGAGAACCGGGTCGACGCCGCCGGCGTGGTGACGCGCGACTTCCCGCGCCTGAATTTCGGCGGCGCCCACCTGACCGACCCGGCCGGGCAATGGGCCGGCGACGTCGGCGCGCGGGCTGCCGCCGGGTTGGTGGCGGGCCTGGGGGTCGCCGTGCTGCTGGCCGCGCTGACCGTGGCGCGCCTGTCCGCGGCTCATGGCGGCTGGCGTCCGGCGCTGGCCGACCTGGCTGCCGATCGCACGACCTACCCACTGCGTGCCGTGCTGCTCACGCTGACGGTCGTGCTGCTGCTGGCCGGCCCGGTGGTGGCGCTGATGCCGCACTACCACGTGTTCGGCACCGACCGCACCGGCAACGACGTGCTCGTCCAGGCCCTCAAGAGCATCCGCACGGCCTTCGTCATCGGGGCGCTGTCCACGCTGGCCACGCTGCCGCTGGCCTTGCTGCTCGGCGTGCTGGCGGGCTACTTCAAGGGCTGGGTGGATGAAGTCATCCAGTACGTCTACACAACCCTCAGCTCGGTGCCCAACGTGCTGCTGATCGCGGCCTGCGTGCTGATGGTCCAGGTGTTCCTCGACAAGAACCCCGAGGCCTTCGAGACGGCGGCGGAGCGCTCCGACCTGAAGATGCTGATGCTCTGCCTCATCCTCGGCCTCACCGGCTGGGCGGGGCTGTGCCGCCTGGTGCGCGCCGAGACGCTGAAGCTGCGCGAACTGGACTACGTGCAGGCGGCCACGGCGTTCGGCGTCAGCGACTGGCGCATCATGGCGCGGCACATCGTGCCCAACGTCATGCACCTGGTGCTGATCACGGTGGTGCTGAGCTTCTCGGAGCTGATCCTGTACGAAGCCGTGCTGACCTACATCGGCGTGGGCGTGGACCCGCTGATGAACAGCTTCGGCGGCATGATCAACCTGGCCCGCGTGGAGATGTCGCGCGAGCCGGTGGTGTGGTGGAGCTTCGCCGCGGCCTTCGGCTTCATGGTGAGCCTGGTGCTGGCGGCCAACCTGTTCGCCGACGGCGTGCGCGACGCCTTCGATCCCAAGTCCCGGGCCAGCCGTCCGCGCGTCGTGCCACGCAGGGAGGCCGCCGATGCTTGAGATCGACGACCTGCAGGTGCACCTCGACGCCGATGCCGGCCTCGTCAAGGCCATCGACGGCCTGCACCTGACGCTGTCCCGGGGCGAGACCTTCGCCCTGGTCGGCGAAAGTGGCTGCGGCAAGAGCATGACGGCGCTGGCGCTGATGCGCCTGCTGCCCGAGAACGGGCGCCACGCTGCCGGGCACGTGCGGCTCGACGGGGAGGACCTGCTCGCGCTGCCTGAAGGCCGCATGCGCACGGTGCGCGGCGGGCGCGTCGGCATGATCTTCCAGGAACCGTCCACCAGCCTGAACCCGGTCATGCGCGTGGGTGACCAGATCGTCGAGGCCATCGAGACGCACACGCCGCTGCGCGGTGCGGCGGCCCGCGCCAAGGCCATCGACTGGCTGACCCGGGTCGGCATCCCGGAGCCCGAGCGGCGCATCGACGAGTACCCGTTCCGCCTGTCGGGAGGGCAGAAGCAGCGCGTGATGATCGCGATCGCGCTGGCTGCCGAGCCCGACTACCTCATCGCCGACGAGCCCACCACCGCGCTGGACGTGACCATCCAGGCGCAGATCCTCGACCTCATTCGCGACCTGCAGCGCGAGCGGCAGCTGGGTGTGCTGCTGATCACCCACGATCTCGCGGTGGTCAGCGGCATGGCCCACCGCGTGGCCCTGATGTATGCCGGACAGATCATCGAGATGGCCCCGGCGAAAGAATTCTTCGCGCGCCCGCGCCACCCCTACGCCCGGCTGCTGCTGCAGGCGCTGCCGGATGCGGCGCGCCGCGGCCAGCCGCTGGCGGCGATTGCCGGCACGGTGCCGCCGCTGTGGCTGTCATTCGCGGGCTGCCGGTTCGAGCCGCGCTGCGATCGGGCGATGAGCGCTTGCGCGGGCACCGTGCCGGCCCTCAGCGACGAGGGCCCGCAGCACCAGGTGCGCTGCCTGCTCTACAGCCAGCCGGGCGAGGCGCTGCCGCGGGCGCCCGCAGACGCGGCACCCCGGCTGGCAGCGCCTGCGCCGTCCGGCGCGCCGCTGCTGCGCGTGGAGGACTTGCGCGTGCGCTTCCGGCTGAAGGCGCCGCTGTTCCACCCCGGGCCGCGGCATTTCGATGCGGTCGACGGCATCAGCTTCGAGCTGCCCGCCGGTCGCACCCTGGCCCTGGTGGGCGAGTCCGGCTGCGGCAAGACCACCTCGGGCAAGGCCATCGTGCAGTTGCTGCGCCGCCAGGCGGAGGTCACGGGACGGGCGATCTTCGACGGCAGCGACCTGTTCTCCCTGCAGGGCGAGGCGCTGCTGCGCGCCCGGCGGCAAGTGCAGATCATCTTCCAGGACCCGTTCGCTTCCCTGAACCCGCGCATGCGGGTGGCCGAGGTGCTGGAAGAAGGCCTGATCGCCTTGCGGCCGGAGCTGGATGCCTCCCAGCGGCTGGCGCGCCTGCACCAGCTCGTCGACCAGGTCGGCCTGCGCCGGGATGCGCTGCAGCGCTGGCCGCACGAGTTCTCCGGCGGGCAGCGGCAGCGCATCGCCATCGCCCGCGCCCTGGCCGTCGAGCCGCGGCTCATCGTCTGCGACGAACCCACCTCCGCGCTGGACGTGTCGGTCCAGGCCCAGATCCTGAACCTGCTGCGCGAGTTGCAGCGAGAGCAGGGGCTGGCCTACCTGTTCATCACCCACAACATCGGTGTCGTGGAGTACATCGCGGACGAGGTGGCCGTCATGCAGGCCGGGCGGATCGTCGAGGCGGGTGCGTGCGACGCGGTGGTGACCCGGCCGCAGCAGCCGTTCACGCAGGCCTTGCTGGCGGCAGTGCCGCGCCTGCAGGCGATCCAGGCCTGAGGGCCCGGCCTGCAAGCGTTTTCGGGCTCGGCGCGGGCCAGGTGCGCGCTGCATGGTGCAGGCGCAGGATCCGTTGTGTCTTTCGTGACCGATTGCATGTAATCGGCCTGTTCCTGCAGGGCGGGTTAGCCCCAGGGAAGGGGCAGAAACCCGGGGGCTAAGATGCCGCGTGGCCAGGTTTGGCCGGAGGTGCAGGGCTTCTGTGCCTGGTTCGTGTCAGATAAACGCGTGCCCGTCGGGTTGTTGGCCCACCGGGCGTTTTTTTTGGCGTGAACGAGGCAGCGTAAAGAAGGCTTTTCCTCTGGCCGGACTGCGTGTTTTCAACAAGGCGGAAACGGGTTTTCCGCGAACTAGAATGCATGCCCTTCAGGAACTGGTCGGCGGCGGGGACGCAACTTCCAGCCGCGGCGGTGGTCACGTTCCCCAGAAGAAGTCATCGACTGTGATTTGTAGTTGCAAGAAGGAGCGCGCATGAATTTTGCGCAGGAGAAGCAGGGCGCGTCCCGGTACACGGGCTTCGGTATCGTTGTCCTGATCCACGTCGTGGCCATCTACGCCCTGGCCAGTGGCCTGGCGAAGGATCTCGTCAAGAAGGTCGCCGGCCCGATCGACGTGAAGGTGATCGAGGAAAAGGTCAAGCCGCCGCCGCCGCCCGAGAAGGTCGTGCCTCCGCCCCCGGACATGAAGGCCCCGCCGCCGCCGTTCGTGCCGCCGCCCGAGTTTCAGGTGACCGCCCCGGCGCCGCCGGCCCCGGCCATCCAGTCCACACAGGTAGCGCCGCCCGCCGTTGCCGAAATCCGCCCGCAACCGGCGCCCGCACCGGCTGCCCCGCCGGCCGCGCCCAAGCCCACCAAGATCACGGCCGGCATGGTTTGCACCAAGATGGGCAAGCCCGAGATGCCGTCGGTCAACTGGAGCGGCGAAGCGCTTTACCGCGCCGTCGCCACCGTCAAGGCAGGCCGTGTGGCATCGGTTGAAATCACGTCGCTGCGTGGCGGTGTGGATCGCAAGGCGCAGCGCGCCCTGATCCAGGCCATCGAGGCGACGCTGCGTGACACCTACGAATGCCCAGGCGATCACGTGTTCGAGCAGGAGTTCCAGTTCAAGATCGAATAAGAGCTTCCGCCACCGAGACCCGGCGCCCGCTGGCGCATTCAGTACCGCATAAACCAGAATCTTTCCCTAGGAGTTGACTCCATGATTTCTCGCATCACCGGCTTCCTTGCCGCCATCGCCATGGCCGCGACCCTGGCTGTTTCGCCTGCCCACGCGCAAGACCAGAAGCCGGCCGACGCCGCCTCGGCCGCCACGGCCGATGCGGGCGCCGCTCCCGCTCCTGCTGCGGCGCCTGCCAAGCAAGAGAACCCGTACAGCCTGGCCAACATCGTTGCTCACGGCAACGTGGTCGACCAGGTCGTGCTCGGCATCCTGGCCTTCATGTCCATGGGTTCCTGGTACATCCTCGTCGTGCGCCTCTGGGACACGAGCAAGCTGTCCTCGGAAGCCAAGGAAGTCCGCGCTACCTTCTTCAAGAAGGCCAGCCTGGCTGACGGCATCAAGGCGCTGAAGGAAGAGAGCGCCTTCCGTTACATCGCCACCGCGGCCGTCGAGGCTTCGGAGCACCACGAAGGCGCCCTGACCGAGAACATCGACCACAGCAGCTGGGTCACGATGAACGTCGAGCGCGCCGTGGCTGACGTCAACACCAAGATCTCCGCCGGCCTGGGCTTCCTGGCGACCGTCGGTTCCACCTCGCCCTTCATCGGCCTGTTCGGTACCGTGTGGGGCATCCTGAACGCGCTGACCGCCATCGGTGTGGCCGGTCAGGCTTCCATCGACAAGGTGGCCGGCCCCGTGGGCGCCGCGCTGATCATGACCGCCATCGGTCTGGTCGTCGCCGTGCCGGCCGTGCTGGGCTACAACTGGCTGGTCAACCGCAACAAGGCTGTGATGGGTCAAGTGCGCTCGTTCGCTGGTGACCTGCACGGCGTCCTGATGGGCAACCGCGCCGTCGCCAAGCGCTGAGTCCTGGCTCGCTCTCGATAAGGAGCTCAAGCTATGGGCATGAACGTCGGATCTTCTTCCGGCGAGGACGAAGTCAACGCAACCATCAACACCACGCCCCTCGTGGACGTGATGTTGGTGATGCTGATCATCTTCCTCATCACCGTGCCGGTGGTGACGCAGTCGATCGCTGTGAATCTCCCCAAGGAGACCAACATCGTCCGCGTCACCAAGCCGGAAAACATCGAACTCTCGGTCAGCAAGGACGGTGACGTCTACTGGGGCACCAAGCTGATTCCCGACATGGAGGAGCTGGTTCAGCGCCTCGGCAAGGAATCGGTCAAGAACCCGCAGCCGGAAGTGCACATCCGCGGCGACGACCGGTCCCCGTACAAGTCGGTCGGCCGTGTGGTGTTCGCGTGCCAGCGCGCGGGCATCATGAGAGTCAACTTCGTCACCGAGCCGCCGGCTCGTGGCGGTTGAGCCCAGGAGTCATACATGGGAATGAATGTTGGAAGTTCGTCTGGCAGCGGTGATCCCGAGCCGATGATGGACGTCAACACGACGCCGCTGATCGACGTGATGCTGGTGCTGCTGGTGATGCTGATCATCACGATCCCGATCCAGCTGCACACGATCAACCTCGACATGCCGCCGCCGAGCCCGAACCCGCCGCAGAACGAACCGGTCGTGCACACCGTGCTGATCGACTTCGACGGCACCATCTACTGGGACGAGAACGTGCTCCCGAACATCGACGCGGTCAACGCCAAGATGTCCGAGGTGGGCGCCCTGTCCATCGGCGAGCAGCCGGAAGTGCACATCAAGCCGAACAAGCTGGTGGACTACGGCGTCGTGGCCGCGGTGATGGCTTCGGCCCAGCGCAACAACGTCAAGAAGATGGGCATGGTCGGTAACGAGCAGTACGTCAAGTGACGTGACCTCGGGACCGCGGACACCGATACTGTGATGCGCGCTGCCCGAGAGGGCGGCGCGTTTTTGCTTTGCAGGAGAGCAAGTTGAAAGCTTTGAAATCCATCGTGGCAGTCGCCGTCGGCGCGCTGGCCCTGTCCCTGAACGGTGCGCCGGGTGCCGAATTCGGCCTCAGCCAGGCCGCTGCGCAGGACACCGTCCGCAAGGAAGTCGGCACGCCGCTGGGCGAGGCGAGCAAGCTGGTCAAGGCCGGCAAGTACAAGGAAGCGCTGGCCAAGCTGCGCGACGCAGAAGCCGTCGGCGGCCGCACGCCGGGCGAGACCAACGCCATCGAAGGCGTGCGCTTCTCGGCCGCCATGGGCGCGAACGACCCCGACACGATGGCGCGCTCGTTCGACGTGCTCAAGGCCAAGCTGGGTGGCCCCCAGCAACTGCAGTACATGGAAGCCATCGCCGGCACCTACCTGCGCGCCAACAACGCGCCCAAGGCGCTGGAGTGGGCCAACAAGTACTTCGCCGCGGGCGGCAACAGCCCGTCGGTCAAGCAGATGCAGCAGCAGGCCCAGTTCAAGTCGGGCGACATGACGGCCGTCCTGAAGGACACGCTCGCTGAAGTGCAGGCTGACGAGAAGGCAGGCAAGGCCCCGAGCCAGGACAAGCTCAACATCCTGCTCTTCGCCGCCCAGAAGAAGGGTGACGCGGCCACCGAGTCCTACGCGGTCGAGCGCCTGCTGAACTACTACCCCCGCAAGGAACTGTGGGCCCAGGTGCTTGGCGGCCTGCAGGGCAAGAAGGGCTTCTCGCCGCGCTTCAACTTCGACATCAACCGCCTCCAACTCGCCACCGGCAACCTGAAGACGGCGGACGAGTACATGGAAGCCGCCCAACTGGCAGCGCAGGCCGGCTCGCCCGACGAAGGCCGCAAGATCGTCGAGCAGGGTCTGCAGGCGGGCGTGCTGGGCCAGGGCGCTGAAGGTGCCCGCCACAAGCGTCTGCTGGACCTGATGGTCAAGAAGTCGGCCGAAGCCAAGGCAGGCTCGGCGGCGGCAGTGAAGGCCGCCAAGGATGCCAAGACCGGCGATGAACTCATCAAGCTGGGTCTCGCCCGCGTGTTCGCCGGCGACAAGGCCGAAGGCCTGGCGCTGGTGGATGCCGGCATTGCCAAGGACAACTTCACCCGCGCCGACGACGCCAAGTTCTATCAGGGCCTGGCGTACTACAACGCCGGCGAAGTGTCCAAGGCGCAGACCATCTGGCGCGGCGTCAAGGGTACCGACGGTTCGGGCGAACTGGCCCGCCTGTGGCAGATTCAGGCGCGCAGCGCCAAGAAGTGATCGCCTGATAAGGCGTGAGGCTGGCAGCCGCTGGCCTCACGACCGGTCGAGCAGCAAAAAGGCCCCGTCCGGGGCCTTTTCCTTTGGCGTGAGGCTCAGCTCACTTCGGGGCCAGGCGGATCGCACCGTCCAGCCGGATGACCTCGCCGTTGAGCATGTCGTTCGTGACGATCTGGTGGACGAGCTTGGCGTAGTCCTCCGGCTTGCCCAGGCGGCTCGGGAAGGGGACGCTCGCCGCCAGCGCATCCTGCACCTCCTGCGGCATGCCGAACAGCATCGGCGTGCCGAAGATGCCCGGCGCGATGGTCATGTTGCGGATGCCGTTGCGCGCCAGGTCGCGGGCGATCGGCAACGTCATGCCCACGACACCACCCTTGGAGGCTGCGTAGGCGGCCTGGCCGATCTGGCCGTCATAGGCGGCGACGGACGCCGTCGAGATCAGCACGCCGCGCTCGCCGGTGGCCTCCGGCTCGTTCCTGGCCATCGCTTCGGCCGCCAGGCGGATCATGTTGAACGTGCCGATCAGGTTGACCGTGATCGTCTTGCTGAACGCGGCGAGGGGGTGGGCGCCGTCCTTGCCGACGGTCTTGATGGCGGGGGCGATGCCGGCGCAGTTCACGAGGCCCACCAGCTTGCCGAGGCCCGTGGCCGCGGCCACGGCGGCCCGGCCGTCAGCTTCCTGGCTGACGTCGCACTTGACGAACACGCCGCCGATGTCCTGGGCGACCTGCTCGCCGCGCTCGACCTGCAGGTCGGCAACGACGACCTTGCCGCCGTGGGCCGCCAGCATGCGTGCGGTGCCTTCACCGAGGCCCGAGGCGCCGCCGGTGACGATGAACACCTTGCCTGCGATTTCCATGATGAGGATCTCCTGGGTTGATTGACGTAAACGTCAATTGTGGCCGACAAAAAAGCCGCGGGGCGGGAGGCGCCGCGGCTTTCTTGGGGAGGGGCCGCGTCAGCTGCTCAGGGCGGCCAGCGCACGGCGGGTGATGTCGTCGACCGAGCCCAGGCCCTCGATGCGGCGGTACTTCGGCGCGTTGGCGTCGCCGGTGGCCGCCCATTGCGAGTAGTAGTCGACCAGCGGGCGCGTCTGTGCGGAGTAGACGTCCAGGCGCTTCTTGACGGTGGCTTCCTCGTCGTCGGGGCGCTGCACCAGCGGCTCGCCGGTTTCATCGTCCACGCCCTCGACCTTGGGCGGGTTGAACTTGACGTGGTAGGTGCGGCCCGAGGCCGGGTGCGAGCGGCGGCCGCTCATGCGTTCGATGATGGCGTCGAAGGGCACGTCGATCTCGAGCACGAAATCGAGCTTCACGCCGGCGGCCTTCATGGCGTCAGCCTGGGGAATGGTGCGGGGGAAACCGTCGAACAGGAAGCCTGCGGCGCAGTCCGGCTGGGCGATGCGTTCCTTCACGAGGGCAATGATCAGGTCGTCACTCACGAGCGCGCCGGCCTTCATCACGGCGTCGGCTTGCAGGCCCAGCGGCGTGCCCGCCTTGACCGCCGCACGAAGCATGTCGCCGGTCGAGATTTGGGGAATGCCGAACTGCTTGCAGATGAAGGCAGCCTGGGTGCCTTTGCCGGCGCCCGGGGCGCCCAGAAGGATCAATCGCATGGGTCTCCTCGTCTATTCGTGCATCGACGGGACCGTGGGAAAGTGCCGCTTCAGCTCAGCGGTCGAGTATCGCATGCGGACTTTCGCAGGCCTGACGCTGCGGACCGCGCATCAACCCTGAAGCAGCGCCCTCACGCGGGCCAGATCCTCGGGCGTGTCGACGCCCGGGCCGGGTCGCTCGGGGCTCACGTGCACCGCGATGCGCTCGCCATGCCACAGCACGCGCAGCTGCTCCAGCGACTCGATCTGCTCCAGCGGGCTGACCGCCAGCGTCGGGAAGCGCCGCAGGAAGCCGGCACGGTAGGCGTACAGGCCCACGTGGCGCAGCGCCTGGTTCGGCGCACCCGCGCCATCGCGCCACCAGGCGATGGGCGCGCGTGAGAAATACAGCGCCCGGCCGGCCCGGTCGGTCACCAGCTTCACGACGTTCGGGTTCGCAAACTCGGAAGCGTCGGTGAGCGCATGCGCGACGGTGGCCATCACGCACTCCGGCTGCGCGGCCAGCGTCGCGGCGCAGGCGTCGATCATGGCCGGCGCGATGAGCGGTTCGTCGCCCTGCACGTTGACGACCGCCGCGTCGTCGGGCAGCCCGAGCTGCTCGACGGCTTCTGCCAGACGATCACTGCCCGAGGGGTGGTCGGCCCGCGTCATCAGCGCCTGCACGTTGTGGGCGGCGCAGGCGGCAGCCACCTCGGGGGCGTCGGTCGCGACGACGATGCGGCTGGCGCCCGACTGCGCTGCCCGCTGCGCCACGCGCACGATCATCGGCAGGCCGGCGATGTCGGCCAGCGGCTTGTTCGGCAGGCGGGTCGATGCCAGCCGCGCCGGGATGATGACGGTGAAGCTCACGGCGTCAGGACGCGGCGAGCGGGGAGGGGGCGCTGACCGGCTCCGGGTCCCAGGGGCGGGCCTCGTTCTCCAGCATCAGCGGGATGCCATCGCGGATCGGGAAGGCCAGCCGGTCGGCGCGGCAGCCGAGTGCGGGCAGTTCGCCCTCGCGCAGCAGCGTCAACGGCCCCTTGCAGAGGGGGCAGACCAGCATTTCGATGAGGCGTTGATCCATCAGGCAGGCAGGGACAGTGAGTTCAGTTGGCGATCCAGCGCGGCCGCGAAGCCGACGCCGGGTGAGAAGTCTAGCGCCACGACCCACACGGGCAGCGACCCGACCCGCTCGGGCGAGAGCTTCACCGCGTCCTTCTCGGTCAGCAGGATGCCTGGCGCGTCGGTGGCCCAGGGCAGGGCGGCGAAGTCGTCGTGGTCGGGCAAGGCGAGGGTGTCGACCCGCAGGCCCAGGCGGGCCAGCATGTCGAAGAAGCGCTGCGGTCGGGCCACCCCGGCGACCGCGAGCAGACCGGGCTTCTCGCGCAGACCGAGCAGGATGTCCATGCTCGCCGGATGGCCGGCCCACCAGTCCGCCAGCCGCACCGCGCCGGCCAGGCGGCGCTCGGCCACGAAGCCGGCAAGCGCGGTGCTGGCCGCGGAGGCGTTGTAGACGACGAGTTGGCCGGGCCCAGGCGCTTCGGGTGGCTGCCGCAGTGGCCCGGCCGGCAGCAGGCGTCCATTGCCCAGGCCGCGCTCGTCGAACACCAGCACGCTGAGTTGGCGCGGCAGGCGCCAGTGCTGCAGGCCGTCGTCGCTGACGACGATTTGCAAGCTCGGCTCGGCCTTGAGCAAGGCCCGGGCAGCGGCCACGCGGTCGCGCCCCACGGCCACGGGGACGCGGCCGCGCAGGTGGATCAGCAGCGGTTCATCGCCCACCTCGCGGGCCGTGGACACGCGCGTGACCAGGCGCACGCCGTCCCCCTCCCGCCCGTACCCGCGCGACACCACGCCCGCCCGCAGGCCGCGCGCACGCAGCTGCTCCAGCAGGGCGAGCGTGGTCGGCGTCTTGCCGGCGCCGCCGACGATCCAGTTGCCGACCACGATGACGGGCACCGGCAGCGCCGCCGTGCGTTTTAGCCCCAGCGCGTAGGCCAGACGCCGCAGGGCCAGAAGGCTGCGGTACAGCCAGGCCAGCGGCAGCAGCGCAGCGGAGAGCGGGCCGCCCGTCAGCCACTCGGCCTGCAGCCGCGCGCTTGCGCGCTCAGCGAGCGTCGGTCTGGGCGGCGAAGGTGACACGCGTGAGGCCAACGCGGCGCGCGGCGTCCATCACATTGACCACCGCCTGATGCGGCGTCGCCGCGTCGGCCGAGATGATGAGTGAGGCCTCGGCGTTGCCCCCGGAGGCCTGGCGCAGCGCGGTCACGAGGATGTCCACCGAGCGGCCTTCGACGGCCTGGCGGTTCACGACGAAGCGGCCGTCAGCGGCCACGCTGACGATGACTTCCTGCGGGCGGTCCTTCAGTTTCTCGGCGTCGGCCGAGGGCAGCGTGATCTGCAGCTCGGTGAACTTGGAATAGGTCGTCGACAGCATCAGGAAGATGAGGATGACCAGCAGCACGTCGATGAACGGGATCAGGTTGATCTCCGGAGGCTCGGTGCGTGGGGTGCGAAAGCGCATGGCCGCTCCTCGTCAGGCTCAGACCGTGTAACGGCGCAGTTGGCCGAGCAGCCGGTCGGCAGCCGCTTCGAGCTCGAGCACGTACTCCTCGATGCGGCCCTTGAAGTAACGGTGCGCGACCAGCGTCGGGATCGCGATGATCAGGCCGAAGGCGGTGTTGTAGAGCGCGATCGAGATGCCGTGTGCCAACTGTGCGGGGTTGCCGCCGCCCGGCGTCTGGCTGCCGAAGATCTCGATCATGCCCACCACCGTGCCCATCAGGCCCAGCAGGGGCGCGGCCGTGGCGATGGTGCCGAGCGTGTTCATGTAGCGCTCGAGCTGGTGCACCGCGCGGCGCCCGGCGAACTCAAACACCAGGCGCAGCTTGCCCTCGGGCATCTGGGGCTCCGCCTTCACGGCGCGCAGGCCCGAGGCCAGCACTTCACCCAGGATGGAGTTTTCGGCGAGCCGGTCGACCACGTCGTTGGCGGGCAATTGCTGCGCGCTCACGTTCAGCACGTCGTCCAGCAGCCGCGGCGGCAGGATGCGCTTGGCGCGCAGGCTCGACAGCCGCTCGATGATGAGGGCCAGGGCCAGGACAGAGCACAGGAGCAGGGGCCAGATCGGCCAGCCGGCGGCTTGTATGATCGAAAACAAGGTGGTCCCCGTCGAAAAAACCGGCCGCCAACCGGCCGTCGAGTGCGCGGGATTATGGCCCCAGCGCCGGGGGCTTCCGCCCATGGCGAAACCCCAAGAATCCCGCCCCGGAACAATCCACCGATGCTGTGGATAACTTTGTGGGCAAACCGGGTGTGTCGCGTCGGGAGGGCCGTCAAATCAAGGCCTTGAACAACTTGCCTCAAGTTTGAGCAGCGGAAATCGAATTGAAAAACAAGAGGTTATGGGCGCATGACGGTCGCGTGACGGCGGCGCAGGGCGAAATCGCCCGCGAGCCCAGCATTGGCGCGGTTGTGGACTTCCCGACCCGCGCCGGCATTGGGTTTGCGCGTGATTGAGCCGCGCGAGCCCGCATCGGGACGGCGTGTCTGGGGCGTCGCAGGCTTGCTTGCGGCGGTGTCGCAGGCGCTGACCGACCGCTTCTCCGTCGTCGTGGTGGGCGGCGAGATCGCCGGCTTCACCCGGGCGGCCAGCGGCCACTGCTACTTCAACCTGAAAGACGCCGACGGCCAGGCGGCCAGCCTGCGTTGCGCGATGTTCCGCCGTGCGGCAGCCCTGCTGGACTTTGCGCCGGGCGAGGGCGTGCTGGTGGAATTGCGCGGCCGGGTGGCCGTGTACGAGCCGCGGGGCGAGCTGCAGTTCGTCGTCGAGGCGATGAGGCGGGCCGGCGCCGGCACGCTGTACGAGCAGTTCCTGAAGCTGCGCGCCCGGCTGGCTGCCGAGGGCCTGTTCGATCCCGACGTCAAGCGGGCGCTGCCGCCGCACCCGCAGCGCATCGGCGTCATCACCTCGTCCGCCGGTGCGGCGCTGCACGACGTGCTCACGGCGCTGGCGCGGCGGGCACCCCAGGTGCAGGTGATCGTCTACTCGAGCCCCGTGCAGGGCGTGGAAGCGCCGCCGGCTCTGGTGCGGGCGCTGCAGGTGGCCAACGACCGGGCCGAGGTGGACGTGCTGCTGCTGGTGCGCGGTGGCGGTTCGCTGGAGGACCTGTGGGCGTTCAACGACGAGCGCGTGGTGCGCGCAGTGGCGGCGTCGGCCTTGCCGGTCGTCTGCGGCGTGGGCCATGAGACGGATGTGACGCTGTGCGACATGGCGGCCGACCTGCGTGCGCCCACGCCCACGGCGGCGGCGGAGCTGGCAGCGCCGTCGCGGGAGTCGCTGTTGAGCCAGCTCGCCAGCCTGGAACGCGCCTTGACGCTGCGCCTGGACCACCGGCTGCAGTCGCTCGCCCAGCGACTGGACCGACTGGCGCTGCGCTTGTCGCGCCCGAGCGATGTGCTGGCCCGTCAGCGCCGGCTGCTGGAACTGCTGGCCCAGCGCGCTGCGGCGGCGCCGCGGCGCCGCGTGGAATTGCAGGCGCAGCGCCTGAATCACCTCGCCCAGCGCCACGAGCGCGCGCGCCGCGACGGGCTGGCGCGCCAGCACACGCGGCTGGACGCCCTGCAGGCTCGACTGCAGGCACTCGACCCCCACCACGTGCTCGCCCGGGGCTATGCCTGGCTGGACGACGGGCAGGGCGGGGCGATCACGACGGTGCAGGCCCTGCAGCCCGGCCGCGAGGTGCGCACCGTGCTGGCCGACGGCAGCGCCGAAATGCAGGTCCTGCGGGTACGGCCTTTGCCGCAAGGGTGATCGGCCCTCCCTACAATCCGCCGCGACTCCCTTCCCCCCAACACCTGAGGTTCAGACCATGGAACACACGCTGCCCCCGCTGCCCTACCCGATCGACTCCCTGGCCCCGCACTACAGCAAGGAAACGCTGGAGTTCCACCATGGCAAGCACCACAACGCCTATGTGGTGAACCTGAACAACCTGCAGAAGGGCACCGAGTTCGAATCGCTCACGCTCGAAGAGATCGTCAAGAAGAGCTCCGGCGGCATCTACAACAACGCCGCCCAGATCTGGAACCACACCTTCTTCTGGAACTGCATGAAGCCCAATGGCGGCGGCGAACCCAGCGGCGCGCTGGCGGATGCCATCAACGCCAAGTGGGGCAGCTACGCCGCCTTCAAGGAAGCTTTCGTGAAGAGCGCCGTGGGCAACTTCGGCTCGGGCTGGACCTGGCTGGTCAAGAAGGCCGACGGCAGCGTCGACATCGTCAACACGGGCGCCGCCGGCACCCCGCTGACCACCGCCGACAAGGCCCTGCTGACCGTCGACGTGTGGGAACACGCCTACTACATCGACTACCGCAACCTGCGCCCGAAGTTCGTGGAGACCTTCCTGTCGAACCTCGTGAACTGGCAGTTTGCCGAGGCGAACTTCGCTTGACCCCTCGCCCAGTCTCGCCCGCTGAACGCGGCGAGTCTGGTCGGTCCCCCAAGGGGACGGCGATGCAAGCGGCATTGAGCCGCTTGCACATCGCCCCCGCGGGCCGGCTTGGGGCGGCCCGGCGCGCGGCCCGAACAGCCTTGAATTCAGGGCCGGCGATGCCGGCCCTTTTCATTGGGACACCTGGATCACATGTCGCACCAGCGGGTAGACCTGATGCTGCCACCGCCGCCCGCTGAACACGCCGTAATGGCCCACGTTCGGCTGGATGTAGTGCGTGCGCATGAAGAGCTTCAGGCTGCTCGCCAGGTCCTGCGCCGCGAGCGTCTGGCCCACCGAGCAGATGTCGTCCCGCTCGCCCTCGACCGTCAGCAGCGCCGTGCGGCGGATGGCGGCCGGGTTCACGCGGCGGCCCTTGAACATCATGACGCCGCGCGGCAGGTCGTAGGTCTGGAAGACGCGCTCCACCGTCTCCAGGTAGAAGTCCGCGGCGAGGTCGGCCACGGCGAGGTATTCCTCGTAGAACATGCGCGTGACCTCGGCCTTGTCGAACTCGTCGGCCAGCAGGTGCTTGTAGTAGTCCTTGAAGGCGTTGGCGTGCCGGTCCTTGTTCATGCTCATGAAGGCCGACAGCTGCACGAAGCCCGGGTACACGCGCCGGCCGGCACCGGCGTGCTGCCAGGGCACATGGCTGATGAGGTTCTTGCGGAACCACTCGATCGGCTTGCTCGTGGCGAGCTGGTTCACGGCCGTGGGGCTGACGCGGCAGTCGATCGGGCCGGCCATCAGCGTGAGGCTGGCGGGTGTGGCCGGGTGGTCGTCCTCCGCCATGAGCGACACGGCCACCAGCGCGCTCACGCAGGGCTGGCACACCGCCACCACATGGGACTGCGGGCCCATGGCCGCCAGGAAGTCGATCAGGTGCGCGGTGTACTCGTCCAGCCCGAAGCGGCCGGCGGACAGCGGCACGTCGCGCACGTTGTGCCAGTCGGTCACGTAGACATCATGGTCCTGCAGCAGCGTGCGCACCGTGTCGCGCAGCAGCGTGGCGAAGTGGCCCGACATCGGCGCCACCACCAGCACCTTGGGCTGGGCGGGTGCGCCGTCCTTGCGAAACCGCAGCAGCGTGGCGAAGGGCGTGGTGAGGGCAGCTTCCTCGGTGACCGGCCAGCGGTCCTCCCCGCTGACGACCTCTCCGATGCGCCAGGGCGGGCGGGTGTGGGTCACCTGGGCCAGTTCGAACACCTTGCCCGCCGCACGCCAGGGGCGCGTCGGCAGCCAGGGCAGGTCGGCCAGGGCGGGTTCATCCAGCAAGGGCATCGCCAGTCGCGTGGCAGCACGCAGGGGCCACATCAGATCGGCGTGCGCCTGGTAGGCGGGGTACATGGCAGCTCCTGGAGCGCGGACACACCCCGCTGAACGCAAGGAGCGCGCCAGGGGCATGGCATGGGCCTTGCGACGCACCGGGTGCCCAGACCGCCGAGGAGACGTCGATGACCGTTGCCAGTCGCGCCAAGCCCACTGCCCGCAAGAGCGCCAAGGCCACGCCGCCCGCGCCGGCCCGCAAGTCGAAGCCCGCAGCCAAGCCGTCGGCCAGTCTCACGTTGAGCAGCAAGAACTACTCGTCGTGGTCCCTGCGAGGCTGGCTGCTGGCCCGCTTCGCCGGCCTGCCCTTCGAAGAGGTCATGCTGCCCACCGACGACGAGAGCGCCCGCAAGGAACTGCTGCTGCTGGCGCCTTCCATTCTTGTGCCCTGCCTGCGCCACGAGGGCGCGACGGTCTGGAACACGATGGCGATTGCCGAGTACCTCGCTGAAGCCTTCCCCAAGGCGGGCCTGTGGCCGACCGACCGCGTCGCGCGGGCCCACGCGCGGGCGATCTGCGGCGAGATGGTGTCGGGCTTTGCCAACCTGCGCGCGTCGCTGCCGATGAACCTCAAGGGCCACTTCCCGCGGCACAAGATCTGGGCCGGCGCCAAGCCGGACATCGAACGCATCAGCGAGATCTGGAGCGAATGCCTGGCACGCTACGGCGGCCCCTACCTGTTCGGCGCCAAGCGCTGCGCGGCCGACGCGATGTTCGCGCCGGTCGTCACGCGCTTCCTGACCTACGACGTGCCGGTCAACGCGGCCTGCCTCGGCTATTGCGACACGATCAGCGCCATGCCCGAACTGCAGGAATGGATCGCCGCAGCCCGCCTGGAGCCGGACGAGATCGAGCAGCTGGACATGGACTTCTGAGTCACGTCCAGGAGGAGGGCGCCGGCACCTCGCACGGCGCGGGCATCTCCACGGTCTTGAAGTCGGCCGGCGACACGATCTCCAGGTACTCCATGTCCGGCGAGTAGTCGAACAGGTAGTGGACGATGCCCGGGCGCTGGTGCACGCAGTCGCCGGCCTCCACGAGCGTGACCTGGTCGCCGTACATGAACTTGGCCCAGCCCTTGGTCATGATGACGATCTGGAAGTCCGCCTCATGTCGGTGCCAGCCTGTGCCCTTTTCCGGGGCCATGTTCGCCTTCACAAGGTGCGCGATGACACGACCGTGGGTCGCGGCGGCGACGCCCAGGTCGCGGTAGAGGAAGAAATCTCTCAGGCCGTCGCTTCGCCAGGGCGTGTCCCCAGGCTTGACGTGAGAGAACTGGGTGGAGGACGCGCCAGGGGCGGCGTCCACGGGAATCGACAGATCCGACATGCCAGGCTCCTCGAAAGCTGCAGCCGCCCGGCACGCACGCAATATGCGTTCCCGGCCCGGCCCGTTGCAAACGCCTTGATTCAGGTCATGGGAGCCCGCGAGGGGCGGCGCTAGATTGCCGGCGTGAGCGCTCCCCCCCTCGGGTTGCACGCGGCCGATGCCGACGCGCACCTCCTCGCCCCCTTCACCGCCTGGCCCGACGGCCCGGCCGGTGCGGCGCTGTCGCAGTTCCAGGTGTCGGGCATGCACTGTGCGGCCTGCTCCGGGATCATCGAGGACCGGCTGCGTCAGTTGCCCGGCGTGGAGCAGGCCTCGGTGAATGCGGCGTCGGCGAGGTTGGCGCTTCGCTGGCGACCCTCGCGGCTGCCCCTGGCCGACGTGCTTGCCGCCTTGCAGACCCTCGGCTACGCCGCGATGCCCGATGTCGCTGCGCCCGCGCGCGAGCTGCGCCGCCAGGAGCGGCGCCAGGCGCTGTGGCGGGTCTTCGTCGCCGGCTTTCTCATGATGCAGGTGATGATGCTCGCCACGCCGGCCTATGTGGCCGCGCCCGGCGAGCTGTCGCCCGATCTCGACCAGCTGCTGCGCTGGGGCTGCTGGGTGCTGACACTCCCCGTGATGGTGTTCTCCGCCGGCCCGTTCTTTCGCGGCGCGTGGCAGCAGCTGCGGGCCCGGCGACTCGGCATGGACGTGCCCGTGGCCTTGGGCATCGCGGTCACTTTCGTGGCCAGCTCCGGCGCCTTGTTCGATCCGGGCGGCCTGTTCGGCCACGAGGTGTACTTCGATTCCTTGACGATGTTCGTCGCCTTGTTGCTGACGGCGCGCTGGTTCGAGCTTGGCGCACGCCACCGCGCCGCCGAGGCACTGGAAGCCGTGGCGGGCGCCTTGCCCGCGGCCGCCGAGCGTTTGCTGGCGGATGGCCGCAGCGAGCGGGTGCCGGCGCAGGCGCTGCGCCTGGGCGAGCGCATCCGCGTGGCGGCAGGCGAGGCCTTTGCCGCGGATGGTGTCGTGCGGGCCGGCCAGGGCTGGGTGAATGAGGCCCTGCTGACAGGTGAATCCGCGCCCGTGGCCAAGGCCGTGGGTGACCGGGTCGTCGCAGGCAGTGTCAGCCTGGACGGGGCGTTCGTCGTCACGGTGGAGCGCGTGGGTGCCGACACCACGGCGCAGGGCATCGTGCGGCTGATGCAGCAGGCCCAGAGCCAGCGCCCGATGTCTCAGGCGGTGCTCGACCGGGTGGCGGCCGGGTTCACGGCCACGGTCCTGCTGCTGGCCTGGGGTGCGGGCCTGGCATGGTGGTGGATCGAGCCGGCGCGGGCGGTCGCCGTGGCCGTGGCGGTGTTGATCGTTACCTGCCCCTGTGCGCTGACCTTGGCCGCTCCGGCCGCCTGGCTGACCGCCAGCGGCGCGCTCGCTCGCCGGGGGCTGTTGCTGGCCGACCTGTCGGCGCTGGAGCGCCTGTGCGCGATCGACACCGTCGTTTTCGACAAGACGGGTACCGTGAGCGAGGACCGCCTGCAGCTGAGCCGCTGCTGGAGTGAAGGCGGGGATGCCGACGCCCTGCTCAAGCGTGCGCGCAGCCTGGCGAACCTGTCGCGCCACCCCCACGCCCAGGCCCTGGCAGATGGCCAGGACACCGGTGGGTGGACGGACGTGCACGAAGTGGCCGGTCGCGGTGTCGAAGCCTGCGATGCGGACGGGCGGCGCTGGCGCCTGGGTGCGCCCGGCTGGGTGCGTGAGCGCCCGGACCCGTCGGCGCGACTGGCCTTTGCCAGCGATGCCGCCGTGCTCTGGCTCGACCTGTCGGAAGCACCCCGCGCCGACGCCGCCGAGGCCGTGCGCCGCCTGCGCGCAGGGGGCCGAGCGGTCCGGCTGCTGTCCGGCGACCAACCGATCGCCGTGGCCCGCATGGCCGAAGCCATCGGGATCGACGAGTGGCGCGCCGGGGCAAGCCCTGACACCAAGCTCGCCGCGCTGCGCGAGTGGCAGGCCCGCGGCGAGCGCGTGTTGATGGTGGGCGACGGCATCAACGATGCGCCTGTGCTGGCAGCGGCGGATGTGCGCATCGCGATGGGGCAGGGCGCGATGCTCGCGCGCAGCGCCGCCGATGCACTGCTGGTGTCCAACCGTCTCATGGCCGTGCCCCAGGCCCTCGACCTCGCCCGCCGCACGCGCCGCGTGCTGCGCCAGAACCTCGCCTGGGCCGCGCTCTACAACCTCGCCTGCGTGCCGCTCGCGTTGGCCGGCTGGCTGCCGCCGCTGGCCGCGGGCATCGGCATGGCCTGCAGCTCGCTCTTCGTCGTGCTCAACGCCCAGCGCCTGCAGCGCGGCTGAACCTCATGGACATCCTGTACCTCCTCATCCCCTTTTCGGTCGTGCTGGTGCTGCTGATCCTGGCCGTGTTCGGCTGGGCTGTGAACTCGGGCCAACTGGAAGACCTCTCCCACGAGGGTGAACGTATCCTGCTTGACGAGGATCAAGGCCCCTAGCGCCCATCGCGCGAAGAATGGTTCGCATCAGACTGAAGGAGTCGCGATGGCGAACGACAAGGCCCTGGCCACCACCGGGGCAACATACGAAGACGGACCGGTCCGCGCATTCGCGCTGGCCGCAGTGCTGTGGGGCGTGGTGGGCATGCTGGTGGGCGTCATCATTGCCGCCCAACTGGCCTGGCCGGAACTCAACCTCGGCATTCCGTGGCTCAGCTACGGCCGCCTGCGGCCGCTGCATACCAACGCGGTGATCTTCGCGTTCGGCGGCTGCACGCTGTTCGCCACGTCGTTCCACGTCGTGCAGCGGACCGGCCAGACCCGGCTCTTCCTGCCCAATCTGGCGTGGTTCGTGTTCTGGGGCTGGCAACTCGTCATCCTGCTGGCTGCGATCTCGCTGCCGATGGGCTTCACGACCGGCAAGGAATACGCCGAGCTCGAATGGCCGATCGACATCCTGATCGCCGTCGTGTGGGTCGCCTATGCCGTCGTGTTCTTCGGCACGGTCGGCACCCGCAAGATCCGCCACATCTACGTGGCCAACTGGTTCTTCGGCGCCTTCATCATCGCCGTGGCGCTGCTGCACATCGTCAACAGCGCCGAGATCCCGGTCAGCCTCACCAAGAGCTACTCCGCCTATGCGGGCGTGCAGGACGCCATGGTGCAGTGGTGGTACGGCCATAACGCGGTCGGCTTCTTCCTGACCGCGGGCTTCCTGGGGATGATGTACTACTACATCCCCAAGCAGGCCGAGCGCCCCGTCTACAGCTACCGCCTGTCCATCGTCCACTTCTGGGCGCTGATCTTCACCTACATGTGGGCGGGCCCGCACCACCTGCACTACACGGCCCTGCCGGACTGGGCGCAGAGCATCGGCATGATCTTCAGCCTCGTGCTGCTGGCGCCGAGCTGGGGCGGCATGATCAACGGCGTGATGACGCTGTCGGGCGCCTGGCACAAGCTGCGTGACGACCCGATCCTGAAGTTCCTGATCGTGGCCCTGTCGTTCTACGGCATGTCCACCTTCGAGGGCCCGATGATGTCGATCAAGACGGTCAACTCGCTGTCGCACTACACCGACTGGACGGTGGGCCACGTGCACAGCGGCGCCCTGGGCTGGGTGGGTCTCATCTCGATGGGCTCGCTCTACCACCTGATCCCGCGCATGTTCGGCCGCACCGAGATGTACTCCAAGCGCGCCATTGAGCTGCACTTCTGGATCGCGACGCTCGGCATCGTGCTCTACATCGCCGCGATGTGGATTGCCGGTGTGATGCAGGGGCTGATGTGGCGTGCGGTCAACCCGGACGGCACCCTGGTCTACACCTTCGTCGAGAGCGTGAAGGCCACCTGGCCGTTCTACGTGATCCGCCTGGCCGGCGGCCTGCTGTACCTCGGCGGCATGCTGGTGATGAGCTGGAACGTGATCAAGACCGTGCAGGCGGGTCGTGCGCAGGCTGTGCGCATCCCGGCCCCCGCACTGGCCCACGCTTGACATGAAGCCCCTCGTCCAAAGCCTACGTTGGCCGGTCCCCCGCGGGGACGGCGATGCCAGCCGGTTCGACCGGCCGGCCCATCGCCCCACGCGGGCCGGCTTGGGAGCGGCCCGGCGCTCGGCCCGCAACTTTTCAGCGCCGCTACGCGCGGCGGAGCAAACCACATGAGTACATCCACTTCCTCTGTTTCCGGCCACCAGCGGATCGAGACCAGCAACCTGCTGATGATCGTGCTGGTGCTGCTGACGGTGCTGGTCGGCGGCATCGTCGAGATCGTGCCGCTGTTCTTCCAGCGCTCCACGACCGAGGCTGCGCCGGGCCTCAAGCCCTACACGGCGCTGCAGCTGGCGGGCCGTGACATCTATCTGCGGGAGGGCTGCTACAACTGCCACTCGCAGATGATCCGGCCACTGGCCGCCGAGACGCTGCGTTATGGCAAGTACTCCACCGCGGGTGAGTTCGTGTATGACCACCCGTTCCAGTGGGGCAGCAAGCGCACCGGACCGGACCTGGCCCGCGTCGGTGGCAAGTACAGCGACGACTGGCACCGCATCCACCTGAACAATCCGCGGGACCTCGTGCCGGAATCGAACATGCCGGCCTATTCGTGGCTGGCCGGCGCGCCGGTCGACGCGGCCATCATGCCGGCCAAGCTCGCTGCGATGCGCACGCTGGGCGTGCCCTACACCGAGGCCGAGGTGAAGTCCGGTGCCGACGACGTGAAGGGCAAGACCGAGCTCGATGCGCTCGTGGCCTATCTGCAGGTGCTCGGCACCGCGACCAAGTAAGGAGCCCGCCATCATGGGCATCAACGAACTCCGTGTGGCCGTGACCCTGGTGTCGCTGGCCGTCTTCGTCGGCATCGTCGCGTGGGCCTGGCGTGGCCGCTTCGACGACGCCGCCCGCCTGCCTTTCGAAGGAGATGAGCAATGAGTGACTTCTTCAGCAGCGGCTGGTCCCTGTTCATCGCCGCCGTCACCATCGGTGGACTGATCGCCTGCGTGATCCTGCTGATCATCGCGAGCCGCCGCCAGGTCATGGCCGCCGACAACACCACCGGCCACGTCTGGGACGAGGACCTGCGCGAACTCAACAACCCGCTGCCCGCGTGGTGGATGGGCCTGTTCGTGCTGACCATCGTGTTCGCCGGCATTTACTTGGCCCTCTACCCGGGTCTGGGCAGCCAGGCCGGCAAGCTGGGTTGGACGAGCGAAGGCGAGCACGCCAAGGAGTTGGCCGCCACGCGCGCCGCCATGGCCCCGGTCTATGCCGCGTTCCAGGGCATGACGCCTGAGCAACTGGCCAAGGACCCGAAGGCCCACGCCATCGGCGAGCGTCTGTTCGCGAACAACTGCGCGCAGTGCCATGGTGCGGACGCCAAGGGCTCCAAGGGCTTTCCCAACCTGACCGACAACGATTGGCTCTGGGGCGGCAGCTACGACACCATCGTCGAGACCATCACCAAGGGTCGTGAGGGCAACATGCCCGTCATGGCGCCGGCGGTGGGCACGAGCGAGGACGTCCGCAACGTGGCGCACTACGTGCTGTCCTTGTCCGGCAGCCCCCACAACGCGCTGTACGCCCAGCTCGGCAAGGAGAAGTTCGTCGTCTGCGCCGCCTGCCACGGGCCGGCCGGCAAGGGCAACCAGGCGATCGGCGCGCCCAACCTGACCGACAAGATCTGGCTGCACGGCTGGGGCGAGGAGGCCGTGATGGCGATGGTCAACAACGGCAAGCACAACGTGATGCCCGCCCACGGCGAGCGCCTGACCCCGGAGCAGATCCGCGTGCTGGCCGCCTACGTCTGGAGCCTCTCGCAATCGCAGGGTGTCGCCGCCGCGAACTGATTGCCCATGTCGTCTCCCAACGCACCCGCCCCGGGTGATGCAGTACACGTCATCCGGCTCTACAAGTCGGAGGACAAGATCCATCCGCGTGCCGTGGATGGCTTCTACGCCCGGTGGCGCTGGGTCATCGTCGCGCTGACCCAGGCGGTGTTCTACGGGCTGCCCTGGCTCCAGTGGGGCCAGCGGCAGGCCGTGCTCTTCGATCTGGAAGCCCGCCGCTTCTACATCTTCGGGCTGGTGCTGTATCCGCAGGACTTCGTGTACCTCACGGCCCTGCTGATGATCTCGGCCTTCGCGCTGTTCCTGTTCACCGCGGTGGCGGGGCGGCTGTGGTGCGGTTATGCCTGCCCGCAGACGGTCTACACCGAGATCTTCATGAAGGTGGAGCACTGGTTCGAGGGCGACCGCAATGCGCGGCTGCGGCTCGACAAGGCGCCGTGGTCGCTCGACAAGCTCCGGCGCAAGGCCGGCAAGCAGGTGGTCTGGATCGCGCTCGGGCTGTGGACGGGCTTCACCTTCGTCGGCTACTTCACGCCCATCCATACGCTGGGTGCCGAGGTTCTTTCGCTGGGCACCGGCCCGTGGGAGACCTTCTGGGTGCTGTTCTACGGCTTTGCCACCTACGGCAATGCCGGCTACATGCGCGAGCAGGTCTGCAAGTACATGTGCCCCTACGCGCGCTTCCAGAGCGCGATGTTCGACCGCGACACCCTCATCGTCAGCTACGACCCCGGCCGCGGCGAGCCCCGGGGCAACAACGCGCAGCGCAAGAAGGGCGAGGCCCGCAGCGTGCCGCTGGGCGACTGCATCGACTGCGGCCTGTGCGTGCAGGTCTGCCCGACCGGCATCGACATCCGCCAGGGCCTGCAGTACGAATGCATCGGCTGTGCCGCCTGCATCGACGTCTGCAACGGGGTGATGGACAAGATGGGCACCGACCGCGGGCTGATCCGCTACGACACCGAGAACGGGTTGGAGCAGGGCCTGAACAGCGCCCAGCGCTGGCGCCGCGTGCTGCGGCCGCGCGTGATCCTCTACACGTCGGTGCTGCTCATCGTCTGTGGCGCGCTGCTGTGGAGCCTGGCATCGCGGCATGGTTTCCGGGTGGACGTGGTGCGGGACCGCGCCTCGTTGGCCCGACTGGTGGAAGACGGCTGGGTGGAGAACGTCTACCGCCTGCAGGTCATGAACGCCACCGAGCAGCCGCAGCGTTACCGCATCGAGGCGGAAGGGCTGCCGGGGCTCACGCTGAGCCGCGCGACCGCGGTGGATGTCGGGCCCGCCGAGGCCCGCTGGGTGGCCGTGGCGCTGCGCCTGCCGCCGTCCGCGGCCCAGCAGTTCCAGCCCGGCGCCCACCCGATGCGGTGGCGCATCAGCCGGATCACCGACGGCGAGAGCGACACCGTCGTCGAAAAATCAACCTTCGTGCTGCCGCGTTGACCGGCAAGGAGTGCCCGATGTCTACCCCTGTCACCCAGAAGCCTGCCTGGCGCGAACCGATGGTCTGGCTCGTCGTCGGCGGCCCGGCCAGTGTCGTCGTGGCCAGTTTCTTCACCCTTGGCCTGGCGCTGAAGCACCCGGATCCGCCGCTGGACCTGCATCCCAGTGCCCAGCGCTCCGCCGATGACGTCGAACCCGCCGACATGCGTGCGCATGAGGGCGACGTGCCGGCCTTGATCGCCCGCAACCATGCGGCCACCGGCGTGCCAGGAGCCAAGCCGTGAATGGCCCGGCCGGCCCCTCGCGCATCGCGCGCTTCGCGATGGCGGTGGCCTGGTCGTCGTTCCTGTGTGCCGGCGTGATGGAGTTGCTGGTGTTCGCCGTGGTGGACCCCGGCGACCTGCGCTGGTTCGGTGCCGCGCCGGTCGAGCTGTCGTCCCAGGCGATCTACACCCTGAGTTTTCTGATCTTCTGGGGCGTGATCGCGCTCTCGTCCAGCCTCGCGCTGCTGCTGGTGAACCTGCCGGCGGACGAGGTCAAGCCGGCCCGTCGCGCACCGGGCTGGCCTCGCTGACGACGCGTGCATGCCGGTCATGCGTCCAGTAGGCCCAGGCCCAGTCGATCAGCACGACGAAGCGGTTGCGAAAGCCGATCAGGAAGTACACGTGCGCAAACAGCCAGAACAGCCACGCCGGGTAGCCTGAGAACCGCAGCGCGCCCGCCGGCGTGCCCAGGTCGACCACCGCACTGTTCCGGCCAATGGTGGCGAGGTTGCCGTAGTCGCGGTAGCGGAAAGGCAGGCTTGCCTGGCCGGCCAGGCGGCGCCGGATGTTGGCGGCGGCGTGCCGCCCCATCTGCTTGGCCCCGGGCGACACCCCGGGCACCGGCCGCGGCGGATGCCCCGGCGCATGGCTCTGCGCGGCGGCGAGATCCCCAATGACCTGGATCGTCGGGAAGCCCTTCACGCCGAGGTCAGCCTCCACGGTCACGCGGCCGGCACGGTCGAGCGTGCAGCCGGTGGCATCCGCCAGCGCTCGCCCGAGCGGCGACGCGGCCACGCCGGCCGCCCACACCACGCAGCGGCTGTGCAGGCGCTCCGTGCCGGCGCTCGTGGTGATGTCCAGCCCCTCGGCGTCGATGCCGGTCACGCGGGCGCCGAGCCTGACCTCCACGCCCAGCGCCGTGAGCTGCTCGCGGGCCCGTTCGCTGAGTGATTCGGGCATGGCCTGCAGCACGCGTGGGCTGCCTTCCACCAGCAGCACGCGGGCGTCGCGCGGGTCGATGCGGCGGAATTCCCCGGGCAGCGTATGGCGCGCGATCTCGGCAAAGGTGCCAGCCAACTCGACGCCTGTCGGCCCGCCGCCCACGACGACGAACTGCAGCAGCGCGGCCCGCCGGGCCGGGTCGTCCTCGCGCTCGGCCTCCTCGTAGGCCAGCAGCACGCGGCGGCGGATCTCGAAGGCGTCCTGCAGTGTCTTCAGGCCTGGCGCGAATGCGGCCCAGTCGTCGCGCCCGAAGTAGCTGTGCGTGGCGCCGGCAGCGACGATGAGGTGGTCCCAGCGCAGCTGCGCGCCATCCTTGAGCGTGACGGTCCGGCCCGCGGCGTCGAGGGTGACCACCTCGCCCAGCAGCGTCGTCACGTTGCGCTGGCGGCGGAACAGATGCCGGATCGGCGCGGCGATGGACGGCGCCGAGAGGCCGGCCGTCGCCACCTGGTAGAGCAGGGGCTGGAAGAGGTGGTGGTTGGTCTTGTCGACGACGGTGACGTCGACATCGGTGCCCGCGAGGGCCCGGGCCGCTTCGAGGCCGCCGAATCCGCAGCCGATGATCAGGACTTGAGGACGCATGCACCCATGCTACGCCCGCCGTGCTGCGGTGCAGCATGCGTTCTCGGCATGGGTTGAAGCCGGCAGGCATCGCCGTCCCCTCGGGGGGCCGGCCAAGGGATGCCTTGAACGAGGGGTGCTGTCAGCCGGCCGCGTTGGAGACGAGACGCTGCAGCGCCTGGGGGTCCAGCACGGTGATCTGGCGCTGCTTGACGTCCAGCACGCCGTCTTCCTGGAACTTGGAGAAGGTGCGGCTCACGGTTTCGAGCTTGAGGCCGAGGTAGCTGCCGATTTCCTCGCGCGTCATGCGCAGCACGAGGCTGCTGGCCGAGAAGCCGCGGGCCTGCAGGCGCTGGGTGAGGTTCAGCAGGAAGGCGGCCAGGCGCTCCTCGGCGCGCATGTTGCCGAGCAGCAGCATCACACCGTGGTCGCGGACGATCTCGCGGCTCATGATCTTGTGGAACTGGTGCTGCAGCACCGTGAACTCGCGGGACAGTTCCTCCAGATCGCGGTACTGGATGACGCAGACCGAGGAATCCTCCAGGGCGACGGCGTCGCAGTGGTGCTGGTCGCTGCTGATGCCGTCCAGGCCGAGCAGTTCGCCCGCCATCTGAAAGCCCGTGACCTGGTCGCGCCCGTCCTCGCTGCCCACGCAGGTCTTGAAGAAGCCCGTGCGCACGGCGTAGAGCGCCTCGAAGCGGTCGCCGTTGCGGAAGAGGTGGTCGCCCCGCGGCACGCTGCGGCGCTTCTCGACCAGGCCATCCAGGCGCTGCAGGTCCGTGCTGGTCAGGCCCACCGGCAGGCAGAGCTCGCGCAGGTTGCAGCTGGCACACGCCACCTTCAGCGGCTCCAGCCCACCGTTGCAGGACGGCGCCGGGCTGTCGGAGTGGATGGGCACGCTCATGGGGGGGCGGAGGGTGGTCAGCATGCGGCGGATTGTTCTGGCCCGCACCCGCCGCGGCCTTGACCTGGATCAACGCCGCGACCGGTTGCAGGCGTCACAGTGCAGCCATGCCTGCTGTGACCGACCGCCCCATCGATGCCGACCTGCTGCGCCGTCATGACGTCGCCGGGCCGCGCTACACCTCCTACCCCACGGCCGACCGCTTCGTCGAGGCGCACCAGGGAGGCCAGCACCTGCAGGCGTTGCGGCAACGCGGCAAGACGCAGCCGCTGTCGATCTACGTGCACATCCCGTTCTGCGAGCAGCTCTGCTACTACTGCGCGTGCAACAAGATCATCACCAAGCACCATGAGCGCGCCCAGCCCTATCTGGAAGCCCTCGAGGTCGAGATGGACCTGGTGGCCGAGGCCATCGGGGGTCAGGCACCGGTGTCGCAGCTGCACCTGGGCGGCGGCTCGCCGACCTTCCTGTCCGACGCCGAGCTGACCACGCTGATGGCCGCGCTGCGCCAGCGCTTCAAGCTGCTGCCGGGCGCGGAGCTGTCGGTCGAGGTCGACCCGCGCACGGTGGACGCCGGACGGCTGGCGCACCTGTATTCGCTGGGCTTCAACCGCCTGTCCTTCGGCGTGCAGGACTTCGACACCGCCGTGCAGAAGGCCGTGCACCGCGTGCAGCCCATCGAGCAGGTGGCGGCCCTCATGCGCGATGCGCGCACGCTGGGTTTCGAGTCCACCAATGTCGACCTGATCTACGGCCTGCCGCTGCAGACGCCGGCGAGCTTCGCCCGCACGATCCAGCAGGTGGCCGAGCTGCGTCCCGACCGGATTGCGATGTACGCCTACGCCCACCTGCCGCAGCGCTTCAAGCCGCAGCGCCGCATCGTGGCCGAGCTGCTGCCGCCGGCGGGCGACAAGCTGGCCATGCTGTCCGGCGCGATCAGCGCGCTGCTCGGCGAGGGCTACACCTACATCGGCATGGACCACTTCGCCTTGCCCGAGGACCCGCTGGCCGTGGCCAAGCGCCAGGGCCTGCTGCACCGCGGCTTTCAGGGCTACTCCACGCAGCCGGACTGCGACCTGATCGGCCTGGGCGTGTCGTCCATCAGCCGCGTGGGTGCGACCTACGCGCAGAACGCCAAGACGATGGAAGAGTACGAGGACGCGCTGCGCCAGCGCCAGCTGCCGGTGCAGCGCGGTCTGTCGTTGTCGCGTGATGACCTCGTGCGCCGCGCCGCCATCATGGCGCTGATGTGCCAGGGCCGGTTGGAGTTCGAATCGATCGCCTCGTCCTACCTGATCGACGTACCGACGTACTTTGCCGCCGAGTTCGAGCGGCTGAAGCAGCTCGCCGAGCAGGGCCTCATCGTGCTGGAGCCGGGGGCGATCCAGGTGACGCCGCTGGGCTGGTACTTCGTGCGGGCCGTGGCCCTCGTGTTCGACCGCTATCTGCAGGCCGACGCCAGCCGCGAGCGCTTCTCCAAGATCATCTGAACCGGGTGCGCGCGATGTCGCTGGATGCTGCGCTGATCGGCTCGGCCGCCCTGATGGGGCTGGCCGGTGCGCCCCACTGCGCGCTGATGTGCAGCACGCCTTGTGCGCTGGCTGCCCAGGGGCGACAGCAGCAGGCGCGACTGCTGGTCGGGCGGCTCGTGGGCTACAGCGCCGCAGGGGTCGTGGCCGCACTGTCGGCGCAGGCCTTGGGGCGCATGTCCGCAGGCGCCGCCGTGCTGCAGCCCGTGTGGGCGCTGCTGCAGGCCTCGCTGCTCGTGCTCGGCTTGAGCCTTCTGGTGCGCGGCCGGGTGCCCACGTGGCTCGGCAATCTGCGGTTCCGCCCCTTGCCTGGGCGCAGCTTTGCGACGGGGCTGGCCTGGGTCGTGATGCCCTGCGGCCTGCTGCATGCGGCACTGCTGCTGTCGGCCCTGGCCAATTCGCCGATCAGCGGCGGGCTGGCGATGGCTGCCTTCGCCACGACCAGCACACTGGGGCTCGCCGTGGCGCCCGCATGGATCGCCCGGCTGCCGCGCCGTGTCGGCGATGCCTCGCCAGCGCTGCGCCTGGCCGGGCTCGGGCTCGTGGCCGCCTCCGGCTGGGCGCTGGCCCACGGCGTGTGGCAACGCGCCGCGCTCGTCTGCTGAAACTGCTCACCCGCGCGGCCTAAACTTCGCGGGTTTCCTGTTCCTCGCTTCGCAGCGATTGATCCAGCCATGTACGAACACATCCAAGTGCCCGAAGGCGGCCAGAAGATCACGGTCAATGCCGACTTCTCCCTGAACGTGCCCCACAACCCGATCATTCCGTACATCGAGGGTGACGGCACCGGCGTGGACATCACGCCCGTCATGCTCAAGGTGGTCGATGCGGCCGTGGCCAAGGCCTACGGCGGCCAGCGCCAGATCCACTGGATGGAGATCTTCGCGGGCGAGAAGAGCACCCGCGTCTACGGCCCTGATGTGTGGCTGCCCGAAGAGACGCTGCATGCCGTCAAGGACTACATCGTCTCGATCAAGGGCCCGCTGACCACGCCGGTCGGCGGCGGCATCCGCTCGCTGAACGTCACGCTGCGCCAGGAGCTGGACCTCTACGTCTGCCTGCGCCCCGTGCAGTACTTCGACGGCGTGCCCAGCCCCGTGAAGGAGCCGCACAAGGTCGACATGGTCATCTTCCGCGAGAACTCGGAGGACATCTACGCCGGCATCGAGTACGAGGCCGAGAGCGACAAGGCCAAGAAGCTGATCAAGTTCCTGCAGGACGAACTCGGCGTCAAGAAGATCCGCTTCCCCGACACCTCGGGCATCGGCGTGAAGCCGGTCAGCCGCGAGGGCACCGAGCGCCTGGTGCGCAAGGCCATCCAGTACGCCATCGACAACAACAAGCCCAGCGTGACCATCGTGCACAAGGGCAACATCATGAAGTTCACCGAGGGCGGCTTCCGTGACTGGGCCTATGCCCTGGCGCAGAAGGAATTCGGCGCACAGCCGATCGACGGCGGTCCGTGGTGCAAGTTCAAGAACCCGAAGACGGGCAAGGACATCACCATCAAGGACAGCATCGCCGACGCCTTCCTGCAGCAGATCATCCTGCGCCCGGCGGAGTACAGCGTCATCGCGACGCTCAACCTCAACGGCGACTACATCTCGGACGCGCTGGCGGCACAGGTCGGCGGCATCGGCATCGCGCCGGGCGCCAACATGAGCGATTCCATCGCGATGTTCGAGGCCACGCACGGCACGGCGCCCAAGTACGCCGGCAAGGACTACGTGAACCCGGGCTCCGAGATCCTGTCGGCCGAAATGATGCTGCGCCACATGGGCTGGAAAGAGGCCGCGGACCTCATCATCAGCAGCATGGAAAAGGCCATCCTGAGCAAGAAGGTCACCTACGACTTCGCCCGCCTGATGGACGGCGCCACGCAGGTGTCGTGCTCGGGCTTCGGCCAGGTCATGATCGACTGCATGGCGTGACCGCCGCCCGGATGAGATCCGGGCTGATCGCGCCGCAGAAGCCCATCGTCATGCACGGCGATGGGCTTCTTGCCTTTTGAACCTGCACGCGCTGCCCCTCGGTATGCTGAACCGCATCAACCGAGGAGCTGTCATGGATCTCGACCCCCAAGGCCTCGCCACCCGTCGAGCCGTGCTCGGCGACGCCTACGTGGACGCGGCGCTCGCCAAGGTCACGCCCTTCACGGAGCCGCTGCAGGAACTGGTCACGCGCCACGCCTGGGCGAACACCTGGCAGCGGCCGGGGCTGGACCTGCGCACGAGGAGCATCGTCACCGTGTCGATGCTGGTGGCGCTGGGCCGGATGCACGAGCTCAAGACGCATGTGCGTGGCGCGCTCAACAACGGCGTGACGCCAACGGAGCTGCAGGAGATCTTCCTGCATGCCAGCGTGTACTGCGGCTTCCCGGCGGCGGTGGATGCGTTCCGGTCGGCGGCCGAAGTTGTCGAGGCACAGACACCATGAAAAACGCCGCTGGGCCGGAGGGCGCAGCGGCGTGTTGATGACGAGGCCTCAGCCTCGCGGTCTTGATCAGCGGGCCAGGGACTCCAGCACCGCGTTGAACGTGGCGCTCGGGCGCATGACCTGATCCAGCTTGGCGGTGTCGGGCAGGTAGTAGCCACCGATGTCGGTGGCGTGGCCCTGCACGGCCTTGAGCTCCGCGGTGATCTTGGCCTCGTTGGCGGTCAGCGCCTCGGCCACGGGCTTGAAGCGCGCAGCCAGGTCGGCGTCGTCGGTCTGGGCGGCCAGCTCCTGCGCCCAGTAGAGCGTCAGGTAGAAGTGGCTGCCGCGGTTGTCGAGCTCGCCGGTCTTCGGGCTCGGGCCCTTGCCGTTGTCCAGCAGCTTGCCGGTGGCGGCGTCCAGGGTCTTGGCCAGCACCTTGGCCTTGGCGTTCTTGTACTTGAGGCCCATGTCCTCCAGGCTGACCGCCAGGGCCAGGAACTCGCCGAGCGAATCCCAGCGCAGGTGGTTCTCCTCCACGAGCTGCTGCACGTGCTTCGGCGCCGAGCCGCCGGCGCCGGTCTCGTACATGCCGCCACCGGCCATCAGCGGCACGATGGACAGCATCTTGGCGCTGGTGCCCAGCTCCATGATCGGGAAGAGGTCGGTCAGGTAGTCGCGCAGGATGTTGCCGGTGGCGCTGATGGTGTCCAGGCCGCGGATCACGC
>RXJW01000127.1 GCA_003963005.1 Burkholderiales bacterium | reverse complement strand
GCTTCGATGGACGCGGCCAAAGGGGCCGCTGAACCGTGTCGCAGCGCATCAACCGAGATGATGCTGCTGCCATAACTGACCCACGTTGCGTGGGCGTAGAGCTGAAAGGCCTAGATGTTTTTTACGTCCGCACGAGGCGGGTAGGACGGCTGTAAGCGAAGCGGAGTCTACCAGTAGCGTGGTGCTTTGCAACGGAATTTTCCGCTCTTGTGTTCAATCAGGTGTTCCGCGGCGAGGCGCGGCCGGCCCTGACATGGGATGGCGAGTAGACATCAGCGGTCATCCATCGGCGCTCCCACCGGGGCTGAGATGCCACATGGCGAGCGCGACGGCGATGCACTGAGAATGCGGTCCACTCGCTCGCAACGTGCGCGCCGCCGCCACGCCCACCATGACCCCCAGCTTCGAACCCACCAGGTCCTTTTGCTACCAGTTCGGCCGCTACACGGTCCTGCCTGAGATTGAAGCCATGCCACAGGTCAAGCAAGGCGCCGAGTTCCGGATGGTCGACCTGGTGCAGGAGGTGCTCGACAGGCACCTGACGGTCGAGCAGCAACAGGTGCCGGTCAAGAAGGCCAACTCTGATCGGACGGAGCGCCTGCACTCCATCGTCAAATTTTTCGCGTCCTTCATCACTAAGGAGACCGACCTGTTCGTCCGGGTGCGGCCCGGGATCTACCGCGCCCATACCGCTGACGAGATTGCAGCTGCAGAGGGTGACATCAGCGATGCGCAGATCGAGGATGCAGCGATCGCGGACGGCGACGTCGAAGCCATCGAGTTCGACGGGTGGGTCTACGCCTTTTCATTCCCCGCGCTGGTCCGAGAGTCGGCCCCGTTCCCGATCAAGGTCGGCATGACGACCGGTTCGGTAGAGGACCGCGTGAACACCCAGTGCCGGTCTTCAGCGAGCTTCGACAACCCGGTGATCCTCGGCCGTTGGCAGGTCCGCCGGGTCGGGCCCACCGAGAAGGCGGTGCACAACACGCTGAAGGCGCGCGGGAAGTGGCGCGAGAACGTCCCCGGCCTCGAGTGGTTCGACACGACCGTCGCAGAGGTGCAGGCCATCATCGATTTCGTGACCGCCGAATAGCGGCTGCCTGCCAGGGCAGGATCGTCAGCCGCCAAGCCGGTCGCTCAGGATTACATACTCGCGCGGAGTCACTTCGCGCACAGCCCGGCACGCCTTGAGCATGCGGCCAGCGACGCCAGCACCAAGCGGAAAGACCTGGCCATTTGCATTGTGCGTGCGCGCACCCGGCCAGAGCTGCTCGGCTACCGTGCTGGCGCGCACCCGGCGCTGGCCTCGTCGATGCAGGTCGCGCAGCACGTTGAGAAGGTCGACCTGGGTTGCCATCGTCCGTGCCGCTCTTACTCGAGGGCGTACTTCAGGCCAAGCAGTCCAACCGAGAGTCCCGTCGCCAAGGCAAGGCCGACGAGCACCTTGTTGAAGAGGCCATCGGAGAGTGGGTCACCGAGCTGCTCGCGCAGCTGGTCACTGAACGCACCAGGCGACGCTGTTGCGGCTGCGGAGGCGCTTGCAGACACCGGCGGGGCGCCAAGTTCAGGTTCACCGTCATCACCCCACTCAGCCGGCGGCATGGTCTGCTGCAGGCGCTGACTCGTGTCCTGAAGTGACGACCACTGGGCAGGGTCTCTGCGCAGCTCGCGTTCAAGGTCATTCATGCGCGTCTGCATCGCAGCGCGTTCCTCGGCAAGCCTGTGCGACTTCGACGACTCGCTAAGCGCCCAGGCCAGGAACAGCCAGGTCCAGCCACTCGTGGTGGGCTCCCGCACGATCTGCACGAACGCTGCCCTGTGGGCGAACTGCTGGGCAGGCGCGGCCAGTTGGCGCTGGGCGTTGCTGGGTAGCCCGGCGAAATTCAGCTTGGAAGCGGCTGCCACAGTGACACCGGCGGCGCGCCCCGCCGACATCAGTGCTGGCCCAGGGCTGGCAGGCCTTGGCGGGGGCGTCATTGCAACGGCGGGTGAATCCTTCGCCGACGGGGACGCGCCCGGCAGCACCGGGGGATTCGACAGGGGCGCGCGCGGCGGCTGGCTTTGCTGACCGGCAGACGGGCCAGGCGCGGCGGCCTGCGCCGGCACTACCTTTGCCGCCCCTGGAGCAGCGATCGCCGCAGGACTGGCCGGCTTCGGTGGCGGCGCCATCGGCGGAAGGGCGGCCGCCTGCCGAGCCACTGCAGCTACTGGAGCTGCTGCTGACTTGGCCACGGGCGCAGGAGGTGCGGGGGACTTAGGTGCTGGAGCCGGTGGCGGCGAAGGCGCCTTGGCGGCGGCCGGGGCTGGACTGGGCGCCGGGGGCTTTGCCGGCGCTGCCGATGCTGCGCCGCCATAGCTGGCCATGACGATGCCGATGCTGCACGCCCATGCCGTCCACTTTGCTCCCTTCATGCCCAACTTCTCCCCGGTGTTGAAGACAGCCGTCAGTCTCCGCCAGACGGTCGCATGGGCAAGAGAGCAGCACCTGCACGCGCGCGCTTCAGAGAAGGATCAGTTGCCTCTGCCCCTGTGCGCGCGCATCCTCTACTGGCTCAAATCCATCGCCTGCATGGCCGTCAGCACCGCGCGCGGCGCGGGCCACAAGGGCCCGACGCGCCCGCCAGACCCTGACCGATGCGGCCCGGTCCAGCTCTGTGGCGCCATGCCGGACCGCCATGTCACGGCGACTGCGCACCAGGTCATAGTGCGGGGCGCTCCTGGCGAGCTGGAACCAGCGTCGTTCCATGCCGATGACTTGGGCCATGGCATGCAGATCCGTGAGGTCGAGGGTGTCCGTGAAGAGATGGCAGCTCAACACCGGGCGGCCGTACAGGACCCAGCCGCGATCTACGAGTGCATCGACGTACACCGCCATGGCGCCGCCCTACGCACACGCCAGGTCAGCCCGGGCATTGGCCGACTCGGCGACCACGCCCGCGGCTCCGTCCAGGCCCTCTTGGTCCCGCTCGCGCTGGTGGGCCGAATGCATCCTGACCAGCAGCGTCAGAAGCACATCGGCCGGCGGAGCAAAGCCCTTCTGGCGCCTTGCTCTTCGCTTGATCACGAAGCCACCCCCCTGCCCCATCTCGTGAATGAGCCCGACCCCAGGTGGCACCTCATCGGGCTGGACAAGACCTTCAGGGCTGCACACGTAGACGCGCTCTGCCATCCCGGCATAGGCCGTGAGCTTCGCCGGGTTCTTCAGTTCAGCTCGCCAGTCCGAGCGCGACACCTTGACCTCAACCACCATGGACTGGCTGGCCGTGGCAATGAGGTTCTTGCCACTCAACGCATAGACGTCGGGCCGTGCAACGCCAGTTCTACCGGCCTTGGCGATCTGGACATTCAACCAGGTGAGCATGCCGCGATCTCGGAGGTGTGCAGCCAGACGCTCCGCCAGCGAGGCATGCGGCTTCAGTGACCGCACCTTCTCCTGTCGAAACGCGTGCAGTCGCGCCAGTCCTGTGTCGGTCAACTGCAGGCGGCTGTACCCATCGGTCAGCCTGGACTCCGGCTCAACGACCTGCAGCAGCCCGGAGGCGATCAGGTCCAGATGCACTCCATCCAACTGCGCGACGGCGTAGCGACGGCCAGCGCTGAACACGCCGCGCAGCACGCGCAGATGCGTGTGGTTGATGGGTGCGGCCGCGGCCTGGACGAGTGGTTGACCCAACTGAACCTCCTTCAGCCCTTCGACGGCTTCTCCTGTGCGATCCACCCGGGTGGCGTCTGTCCCTGCCGGCGGGCTGCGCCCCAGTAGACGCGAGCCTGCCGCCGCACATCTTCATCGCGATACCGTGCCCCGCTCTGCCTTGCGACCTGCGGCACCAAGCCTTCGTCGGCCCACCTATAGAAGGTTGCCTTGGACACGGAGGCGATGGCCATCGCCTCTTTTGCAGAGACCAGTCCCTCATCGCCCGCCTGCGTGACTTGAGCGCCGGCGCGCTGCTCGGCAAGACGGCGCGACAGCAACCGCACCGTCTCGAACGGCAGCAGTTCGCCCGACCTTCGCCACCCTGCTTGTCTGAGGTGCTCCTCGATCAGCGGGACACTGAGGTTCAGGCGCTCAGCAGCTTCCTGCACTGTGTACCCGACCTTGTCGCGGAGCTGGCCGCACTGACGCCTGGAAACCAGGACTGCCCCCTGGCCGCTGTCGGCGCCGCCAGGCCGATGGCTGAGCTCGCCGCTGTCCACCATGGCCTGCAGTGCCTCAAGAGTGAAGCCGTACCGCTCGCTGGCGCCCTGCAGCGTGATCCACGAGCGCGCGCCGTCGCCGGCGGGCGCCTTGGCCGCCTTCCATCGCGTCACGTTGGTCCGGGTGACATGCAGCACGCCACCGATCTCCCGTGCCTCGAGCATGCCGTTGTCGATCGCCTCACGCACGTGTTCCTGCGAACAGCCAACGGAACTCGCCACCTCGGCGACGGTCAGACCAGGATCCCACTCGACGGTGAGGTGTCGCTTTGCACCGTGTGCCAGGTCGGGGTATCTCTGCGCGTAGTCCTCGAAGGTGTCAGGCGGGCCCTGATCTCCCCAGATGTGCTTGCAATCCGGGCACTCCGGCGGATGGCGCCGGCCCAGCCATCGCTGGTACGTGGTCTTGAGATTGTCAGCGCGGGGTTGGGCAGTCATCAGCTTGCGAGCAGGTTGTCAAAGGCAAGGGACCGAGATCATGCCGCGTCCAGGCGAGCCGGCGCACCGGCGCTCAGCGCACGCCTGGCCATGACGGCACCCACCTCCAGTTGGTCCACGAACAACCGCCCCTTCGAGACAGGGCCGCTGCCCATCCTGGCCTGCACCTCGTCATGCTCAATCAGCCACAGCACTTGCGCGAGATCCACGCTGCTAGATGACGCCGCGGTCGACGGGAGCGCCCAGACTTGCTGGGCAGAAGGCAGCGCCTGTGGGTACCCGGCAGCCGACCATTCGTCGATCACACGTGAGTCCATCCAGGCCCGGCCATCGCGCTCGAGCGTGCGCAGAGCGCCGTTCTCAAGGGCTTCAACGACCCTGTCGTGCCCACACAGCCTGACCAGGTGCTCAATCGCTTCCGGGAGCGGTCGCAGCTTCGCCCAAAGCTGGGTCAAATGAGCCTTGTCGCCGAGCGACAGACGCGTGTAGCGGGCCACGTACGCCTCAAAGCTCCCCGGAGGCTCGCTGTGGCCCCAGATGCGGTAGCACTTCAGGCAGGCGCTGGGATGCCTCCTGACGCACCACAGCCGGTACTTGCCAGCGAGGTCATCGACGAGGGGCTTGCCCTGCCAAGGCATCGGGTGGCCGGCTCGGTGCTGTGCGATGAGTCCGGCCGCGGTGCCCCCCGGCAGGTACCAGGCCACACTGCGCGTTCCCTCCCGGCGTTCGACGCGCAAGGCATCCGGCACCATGGAGATTCGCGCGAGCCGGCTGAGCGCGTCCACTCTTTGACCCAGGGCGCGGGCCAGCTCACTCAGGGGCACGTAGCCGTCCGGTGGGCAGGGCAGCAAAGCGGCCTCCTGCTGGTCGGCGACTGGTACTTGGAGCGAGTCCATCGGGCACATGCCTATGCGGTTGACCCGGGAGTGGCGGCCACTTCCGCAGACGCTGCACCCGCGGCGCCATCGACATCGGCGTCAGGAAGGAGTGCGTCTGAGGGCTCGTCGTCGGGCGGATGCGGCGGCAATTCGCCGGCCTCGGCCAGCACAGTCCACGCTGCGCGCAGCAGCCCCAGCTGGTTGCGGTTCAGCTTCAGCCAGTTGCTCACTGCTTCATCGGGCGAAGCGCCCCGGCCGACCTCCCCGAAGTGCGTGCGACACACCCAGCCGCTGGGGCCAAGCCAGAAATTCAGCGACACGAAAGTCAGCGGACTGGCGTGGCCGTCCAGCATGCCTTCCGGGGCTCCGGAAGCAGCGTCTGACGCGCTCGCAGGGCGGCCCGCCACTTGGAATTCATTGGTGCTCATGAGGGTGTTGCTGAGTGCTCAAGCGGCCGCCGGGACTCTCTGAGAGTCCGACTACCTTGATGACCGTTCGAAGGAACAAGCTACGCCCCTCGCCCACATGCGCAAGCCACGCACACGCGGCGTCAGCGTGCGGACCTCTCCTGTACGTTGCCTCCGCGCGCCTTGGACTCAACCTCTGCCTTGCGGCGCCAGCACCACGCGGCGAAGCCATGCGCGTTGATTCGCGTCGGGTGGCGCGCCAGCTCCACCAGCCCAC
>RXJW01000160.1 GCA_003963005.1 Burkholderiales bacterium | reverse complement strand
GGCAGGATCGTTGGAGAGATTGTTCGGCGCTACGAGCTTGTTCTTCCAAGGCGGAAGTCCACGGCTGGGCGTTAGTTGGGCTGGACGCTGTCCGCTATATGTCGCTCCGGGAACCCCTGGACCCTCGGGGCCGGCGCTGCTGCTCGGCAGCCGCCGACGGTGTGACAGGCCCAGCTGCGCGCCCGAGTGATACTTGGGGAACGGCAGTTGGCCGGATCGTTCGGAGTGGTCATGGCGGCAGTTTTCCGACAGGTATTTGGACTTTGGATTGCGCCTGACTTTTCGGGCGTTCAGCAGGGCCTGATTGCGCCACCCTACGTCAACCATGACGAGGTCAACTACGAGACTCTGTTGTTGACCCTCAACGACTTTTTCTCGTGCCCGGAGCGTGTGCGGCTCCGCATCCCTAACGACACGATCGACCAAGTCACCATTCACTTTCGGATCGCGGGAGCTGATCCGACCACTGCCCAGTGTTCCGACTTCGCTGAACTGCTTCTGAAGGCAACGCCCGGCTCACGGTCGACCATCCCGGTGAGGCAGCACTGGCAGAGCCTTCACTACCTGAAGGACCGAAAGCATGCGCCACCGCCGGCACTGCTGATGTTCGTCGTGGAGGGCACGTTTGAGGCGGTCATGATTTGGTTCGGCCAAGCATGGCTTCGGCTTGGTATCCGGGCCGGGGACATGACGGTGATGCTCGATCCGAACGGCCCGAAGGACAGCGACTACGAGGGCCGCTTGCCTCTGGTGTTGCGCAGTGCCTTTGAGGAGGCTTTCGGAGTCCCTTATGTCGAACCTTGCCAACTCACCAAGCTCGCGAGCTCAGCGCCACCTGCTTGGGTCGTTGAGGCCGCCGCGGCATGGCAACGGTAGCCGTGCGTTGCTGATCAACCACGACTCAAAAGATTTCGGCACCGGGCGCGCTTGTCCGAGGACGTCTCAGGACGTGTCAGGAAGTCCCACCAGGCCTCAAGCAGCGATCAGGCATCAGGACTCGTAGGTTGACTAGCCATTGCTGTGATTGGACAGTGGCTTCTCATGAAAATGCCTACCCCACGCCACGAAGGGCTCTATGACGCGCAAGACCTCCTGGGCGCGTTTCACGCTCAGTTTCCTGATGCGAATGATCAGGAGATTGCTGCATTGCTGGCAGCGTTCTTAGAGGACGTCTCCCCCGTCACCACCACAGATGACGGCTTGGAGGTCGAGCAAACGGACGCCGATGAACTAGCGGCGGTTCGTGCTTGGATCTCTGAGTTGAAGGCGTTCGCCGGCGATGCCTACCCGCCACATCGCGACCGCCCCTCATAAGGGACTGCATAGGGCAGCAGGTCGGCTCCGGACGTCAGCGCTCAGAGTCAGCGTGTCACGGCCAGCCCGCCATCGCTGCTCCCGGACCTACAGATGCATCTCCTGAGCCAGACTGCGGCCAAGTCCGCGGCACACGCCTTCCAAAGGGCATGGCCATGCTGTCGACGTATTGCTTCGCCTGGGTCGTGGCGCTACTTACCGACGTGGACAGGGTGCGCGTGAACGATCCTGCCCCCGTGCTGGTCAAGATCTACGAGCGGGTGCTAGGCATTCGAGGCCCGTGGCCTACCGGTACGACGCTCGGTGGGTGGTCCGAAATCCGTCTGCGAGTCGGCTTGACGTAGGCGTAAAGCAGGTGAATGTTGCTGTACTGCCGTTGTTAGACTTCACGCCGAACTCAAGGGAACGGCTCTGTGAATCTTGCGTGGGATCGGTGGATTTTGGACACCGAGCTGGCTGACTTTGTGCGGCAGCTGTGCCTCTTGCTTCCCGAGAGTCCGATTCTTCGGGACGTTGGTCGCGCTGACGGCACCATCGTCTTCGTCAAGCTGATGGATTCGGGCAGATTGGTAGCGCACGGCATACCTTGCCGCGCCAAAACAGCCCCGGGGCAGCACTACTGGCCTGCGTCTAGGTTCGCCGCCCCTCTGATCACACCCGAAGTGTCGGTCAGCTTGGATAGGACTCCAACTGGCGGGCTGCGCCTATCCGCAAATTGCCTCTGCCGGGAGGACTCTCCTTGTATCCATGCCCAAGCAGCTGTCGTGAAGCTGGCTTGTGAGATGCGCCCCGGCCTTCGAGAGTTCCTTCAGGATGATGTTGCGATGGCCTCCTGCCTGGTCTCTGCGACGGCCGCAGGTGTTCTGCAGGATCTCGACGCAGACGTCATCCCATCCGCTGGCCTGGCGGTCCGTCACGATTGGGAGCAGGCGCAGGCCTTGATCTATCGGCTTTCCCGGGACAGGAATGGCGTACTGTCGCAGCTGTCACTCAGCCTGGCGCCCATCCTCAAGTCGGGGAGCTTCTCTACAGCTCGCGAGTCGGTCGTGGAACCCAGCGTTCTGTTCGATCTGTTCGGACCAGGCCGTGGATCGGCGCACTACAACTACGAACTGAACCTGAGGGCCCACGCGCAACCTGTGGACCATCGCATCGCCAAGCAACTATTCCTCAGCGGTGCGCTGGGAGACGGAACTGCGATTTCTTTGCATGGGCTCGATGCAAGCGGCGGATGGTGGGATGAGCTGACACGTTGTGGCCGACTAAAGATCGAAGATGGAGCTACGCGGGCATTTGAAACCGGACCGATCCTCGGTCTGCAGACGGCGTGGTGCCGCTCTCCGGAGGGGCGATGGAGACTCACCCCGTCTCTTGATGACGGCGCGATGCTGGTGCCGACCGCACCGCCCAAGTATGTGCACGAGACCAAAGGCACCGCCGGCCCGGTGATAGGCGAGTGGTCGCGGGCTCTCGGCTCTCTTATCCGCAATACAGAGGGTCTCGCAGATAGCGACCTGGCGCCGGTGCGGGCCCACCTCCTTCAGCGGCAGATGCACGATGTGGCGCCGCCAGAGGTCATCGTCGTCGACGGCGGGCAAGTTGTCCCGTGCGCCGTGCTGGAGTTCTCCTGGGTGCCTGACGAAGCGCAGTTCGACGGATCACGGAGCTTTCGGTACCGCGGTGAGGGCAGGGCAAAGTTGCTGCTGCACTTCGAGTATGCCGGCGTAGAGGTTCGTGACCCGAAGGGCTCGACAGTCGAGAGTTGGAGTGGCAACACCAAGACCGTCTATCAGCGCGACACGAAATTTGAGCGCTCCTGCCTGAAGACCATCAAGGATGGCTGCGGTCGCGCGAAGACATCGGGTCTGACTGTGGATCTTGGACGCCTGGACTACTTCGACGAAGAGGCTGTCGGGCGCCTTGTCCGCTTTCAGCGCCAGTCGGTGCCGGTTCTCATCGAGGCTGGGTGGCGCGTGAAGCTCAGCACCTGGTGGCCGGGGCGCTGGGTTCGTCCGGTTGATTTCGAGACCCATTTCGGCGACGAAGAGAAAGGCTGGCTGGACTTCTCGATGACCGCCAAGGTCGACGGGTACGTCGTCAATATGCTCGAGGTGCTGCGCCAGGTTCTAGAGAATGAGGAGATTCTGGCCAGCTTGGCCGACGGGTCCGAGGGGTCCTGGAGCTTCAAGATCGACAACGGCTACTGTGTCGTGATGACCCGCGCCGAGCTTGCGGGCCTCTTGCCCTTGCTGAAGGTGCTGCGTGTCGACGAGACCAGCGGCAAAGCTCGAATCACGAGGTTCGACGTTGGGGCGCTTGAGGCTGCCGAGTCCGCCGTCGACTTGCGTTTCAAGTCGAGCTCGGCCCTTGCCAAGATCGCCGAGACCCTGCAAGCACCGCCGCGGGAGCTGCCTTACCGCACGGAGATGGCTTTGCAGCGCCCGGCGCGGATCTATCAGTCCATCGGCGCTGGCTGGTGCGCTGCACGCCGGGGCCTGGGCCTCGGTGGCGTCATCGCCGACGAGTATGCGGTCGGCAAGACCCTCCAGACATTGCTGACGGTCTACGACGCCATCGAGGAGACCGAAGCTCCGACCCCCTCGTTGATCGTCGTGACCAAGACCTTGTTCTATGAGGGGCGCTGGCAAAGCGACATCACTGCTTTCCTGCCCGACTTCAGGGCCGTGCAAATTGGTAGCGGACGCTTCTCTCGTCGATTGGATTCACTCGAAGGCGCCCATGCCGTGCTGACGACCTACGACGTGCTCGCGTACTACGCCGAGGCGTTCGCGGCTGTCGCGTGGAATGTCGTTGCCTTCGACGAAGCCCACCGCCTGGGCAACCCGGCTACCAAGCTCTACCGCGCAGCCGATGCGTTGCGGGCCCGCCAGAAGATTGCCGTGACGGGCAGCCCGATGCAGAACTCGCCGCGCGAACTCTGGGCCATCATGAATCTGACGGTTCCAGGGCTGCTGCGTGAGCGGGCTTGGTTCAACAAGGCCTTTCCGCGTTTGCATGTCGTGCCGACGCTTGGCACCGAGATTGCGCCGGGTCTCCAAGTCGAGCAGGCTGAGCGGGCCAACATCGCCCGCCTGAGGTGCCTAGGGAAGATGATCGGTCCGTACCAGCTTCGTCGGACCAACAAGGACCTGGGCCGGACGTTGCCGCCGGTCGTCACGGTAGAGCGCCGCATCGCGCTGCCTCAATGGCAGGCCAATTTTTACGAAGGCCTGCGCGTGAGTACCAAGGCGCACCTTGAGGCCATGCTGGGGCAGGATGTTTCTTTGCCAGCCAACAAGATGCATGTGTTCAGCGTGTTGCTCGGGCTTCGGCAGGCGGCGTGCGATCCTCGGCTCGTAAAGGGCATCGAGCGGTTGGCTACAAAGGAGTCCTCTGGCAAGCAGGCTGCGCTGCAGGAAATTTGCGAGGAGTTCACCGCTGACGGCAAGCGTGTGGTCATCGTGTCTGAATGGACCGAATGGCTGACGCTGATTGCCTCTGATCTGATGGCCGTGGGCGTCGAGGCTGAATCGCTGACGGGTAAGTTGTCGGGGCCGCAGCGCAAATCGGCGATCGACCGCTTCCGTTCGGGCGAAGCCATGGTCATGCTTCTCCAATTGAACTTCGCAGAGGGTGTCGAACTTCCCGAGGGAGATGTGCTTGTCGTGGCCGAGCCTTGGTGGAATGAGAAGAAGATCGAGCAGGCCATCGCCCGGCTGCGCCGCGACGAGCGGGACAAGTCGATCACTGTCATCCGGCTGCACGTGCCGGGGAGTGTCGAAGAGGGTGTGAAACGGATAGCACTGCGCAAACTCGACGACATCGAGGCGGTCAATGAAGGCGGCGTTGTTGGCTCTGCAGCCCTGTCTGCGGAGGACATCGAAGCGTTCCTGGGATTGGCGGAACGCGAGGATCGTGACTAGACCTAGTAGGGCCTGGCTACACCGCCGGACCGCCAGGTGAGGGCGGCCGATATAGGTGCTCTCCGTTGCTCGACGCTGGTGCTGAACCGTGAAACACTTCGGGCAATCGAAAACGAGGAATTCGTGATGGGTGAGGCGAATCGGCGAGGCTCATTCGATGAGCGAAAGGCACAGGCACAGAGGGATAACGCCGGGGCGTTCAAGTTGATCGAGCGTGGCGAGGCTCCGCACTATGCGTTCATCATTGACCGGTCGCCAAAAGGGCTCCAGCTCCTCGGAGCGCTCAAGAAGGGGCCCGACGAAGTGCGCGAGCGTGTAGGAAGCCCCGCTGTCCAGCTTTGGGAAGCGTCTCACTTCCCCTACGTCGTGATCTGGGGAACTTGGGGATGGTCCGGGGGCCTGACAGTCCAAGCGTTGGACTTGCAGAACCTGTTGGCTGAGGGCCTTCCGGCGGTCGTTGCGCGCACGCTTGAAAAGGGTGGGCTCTGTACGTTTCTGCCTGGCGTCGACGACGCTGTGCTGGATCAGGTGCTGGGCAGGATTGCGGAGCTGCAGCCGTCAACCGGCAGTGCGTAAAGCTGCTGGGTTCGGTGCAGCGGTGGGCGGGCTCCTGGTGGCGGCCGCTCAGGACCTGGGCAAGCTCGCTGGCTGGATCGTCCATCGCTGATTGATTCCCGGGTTCTCGGGTCCAGATCCCCCGTCCTGGCGCTCCGATCAGCGACGCCACGCCTTCGCTTCGTCGACGACGCGCGCTAGGCGCTGCGCCGCTGACTGGCTCAGGATCTCTCTTGCGTGTGGGCTGGGCTCGCCACGGTGCTGGAAGGACCTCCCGAGCAACGCTTCCACCGGCGTGATGCCTCCCAGGGCCAGGATCTCTCC
>RXJW01000214.1 GCA_003963005.1 Burkholderiales bacterium | reverse complement strand
CCGAAGCACTCGGAGCAAGGATGGCTCGCTCGGCAGCCCTGATGTCTCCGACCAAGACCACCTGGTCGACGGCGCGAGTGATGGCTGTGTAAACCAGCGAGTTGTCGAGCAACCGGCTGCGGCGGACGGGGATGATGACGCGCGTGAACTGGCTGCCCTGCGCCTTGTGTGTCGTCACCGAGAAGGCATGCGACACATGCTGGAGGTGAGCGCTAGTCAGCTCGTACAGCGTGCCTTCAAACTCGGCAACGCACACGATGTCGTCGGGACCCGTCGGATCTGCGGCCGACACGATCCGCCCGAGCGCCCCGTTTCGCAGACCCAGGGCGTAGTCGTTGGTCGTAAAGATGACGAGGTCTTCGACGAACAAGCCGATCTGATCTGCGGTCCGTTCATTGACGACGCCGAACTCCCTGCTAAAGCTGCGGACGGGCCGGAGCTTTACAGCGAATCGCTCGTGCAGCACTGCGTTCAGCGCCCGGACGCCGCCAGCGCCGGCCCGCGTCGCGCTGAGCACCTGAACGGAGAAGTCTTGGCCAGTGCCGCCCAGCTCCTCGTAGAGCGTGAGGACTCTTTCATCAAGGTCAGCCTCAGCGCACTCGACCACCGAGACACCAGACCCTCTGCCGGCATACGACGCCCACAGCGGGACTCGGTGCTCGCGCACTGCATGCGCGACGTGCGGGATGCCAGAGGCGGCTGCCTGCCGCTTGACGGTCTTCAAGACCGTCTGAGGTACGGCTGAGTGGCCCACAAGGGCGTGGAGGACGAGCCCCGGCCCAATAGGAGGAAGCTGCGACGGGTCGCCGATCAACACCAGGCGAACCGAAGATGGCAGATGCCGCAGTAGCCGATACATAAGGATGGCATCCACCATGCTGACTTCGTCGACAAGGACGGTGGAACCAGGAGCTATCGCCTCAGCGTGCAAGAACGCAGCAATCGTCCTGCTCTGGCGTCCAGTGGACTGCGCCATGCGCTGGGCCGCACGGCCTGCAAGAGCCATCTGATGAACTTCCGACCCTTCGGCCACCGTCTCCAGAACGTGGCACAGCGCCTTCAGAACGGTAGTCTTGCCGGTGCCGGCGCCGCCCAGGATCAGGCTGAGGCGGCTGGTTGCCGTCGTCACTACGGCGTTGCGCTGCTCTTGGGTCAACTCGATGCCTTCCTTAGCTTCGAACTGCGCTATCGACCGTCTCACCGTCTCGATGGTCGGCAGTTCGACGCGGAACAGCTCATCCTGGTCCAGGCTACGACCTTCCAAGGTCGCCAGGAGCCGTCCCGCAACGGTAGCCTCTATATGAGCCAGGCCTCGCACCTGCACCAGCCCGTCAGCCTCGACGACCACGCCGGCAGAGATGGCAGCGACAAGCGCCTGTTCGACGTTTGCCGAGTCGCCGATCAGGTGGTGAAGCCGCGCGAGCAATGCGCTTCGCGTCAGCGCAGTCGAACCGTCGTCCATCGCATCGTACAGAGCTACTTCCGTCGCAGCGACGAGCCTGCGCCCATCCTCGGTACTCACGCCGAACCGCTCCTGCGCCAGCGTGTCGATAAGCTTCCAGTCGACGCAGAACGGCACGAGCACGTATGGGTTGGCAGCAACTTTCGACTGGGCCTCTTTGCCCCAGTAGCGCACGGTGGAAGCGGCCAGGGGCTTCGGCAGGCCCAACTGATCCAACCACACGAGAGTCCGAGCGGTCCCATGCTTGGCGAACGCGGCCACGAGCGAGGCCGCTGCCTGCTGGCCAACCACTTCAGCAAGCGTCGGCACCTCCTCGGCTTCGAGTAGGTCCGGAAGCTTTAGACCGAAGCGCTCCCAGAGACGCCGTGCGAGCACCTCACCGATGCCCTGACACTCGGGAGACTGCGCAATCCAGGCCACGAGGTTCTTGCCGCTCGGCCGCTGCAGCTGAAGGCTGGTGGCTTCAATCTGCGTTTCGCTACGAGCCGTCCCTTCGTGCATGTAGGTGACCTCAAGCACTTCACCGGCAACGGACCAGACCTGTGCGCGCTCGACGACGGTGGAATCTTTCAGGACATTGAAGGCCGCCACAACGACGTAGAGATCTCCGGCCTCCGACTTGCCAGCGAAGATCACGCCGCCGGCTGCGCCGCGGGAGCGCACGCTGGTGACACGGAGCTGCGTCTGCAGATGGGTCACGGCGGCAGCAGCCTCCCGGTTTCAGCCAGGTGAAGCTCGGCCAATGCAGTGCGCCGAAGCCGCTCCCGCAGTTCGCTGTTCTCGGCACGCAGTGCGGCGTTCTGTTCTTCTAGCGCCTTGAGTCGCTTGTCCGACGCGGCTTTGGCCGCCATCGACCGACGCAACTGTTCGTCGGCCGCGCCGAGGTGAGCCTGCTGCTCCGGAGTGAGATCTCGCCCCGTCAGCACTGGCTGGCTCAGGATGCCTTGCTCGGCGAGCCTGACCTCCAAGGTGGCAAGCGCGCTGGCCAACCCAGGGTTCTGTTGCAGCGCAGCTCGTCCGAAGTTGCATTCCTTGGAGAGCTCGCTTCGGTTGAGCTTGCCGCCTCGTACGTATTCAGGCCAATCACCGACACGGTCGCGCTCAACGACCCACTCGTTGAATCGCTCGATGGCCTGGGCCGCACGCTGCGCTGTGGTGGGCATCTCAGCTGGTCCGGTCAATGTGAGGCATCGGCTCGTCAAGCTGGGCCAAAGTCACTCGGCGTAGCCGCGCGTTGTATTGCCATCTCTCGAACTGCTCTTCGAACTTGCTGATGGTGTGTCGCAACTCTGCAATCTCAGCATCTTTCGCGGCAAGCCGCTGAGCAGCAGAAGCAAGACTGCCAGGAAGCGCACGATGCGCAGGCGGCCTGACCCTCAGTCCCTTCTTTTGAGCTTGGAAGGCCTTCAGAAGAGCGTCATGACTGCTGAGCCCTGACCGGCTCGGCTTGTAGCCAAGGATGGGACCTGCGGCTTTGCAAACCGCATCCCACGAGATCTTCTCTTCGCCCCAAGAGCGGATGAGCCGCTGTATAGCCTCCACATGCGCGGGTTGGATGTGCGCGTTACGTGCCATCTGCTTCCCTTGATGAACTGGTCGTCATGATCGCCTTCAGCTGGCTGGGCGGGTGCACCATGATCGGTTGGGTTCCGTGCTCTTTATGGCTCACTGCGGTCAACACGCGAACCATGGCCTCGGAGGAGGAGGTGCCATCTTCTAGGGCCTTCACTGCGATGCCGCGCAGCACCCGATGGAGGTGGGTCGGAGGTTGAGCACCGATGGCTCGAATCACGGATCCGTCGGGGACGTCGGCGCTCGTCAGGACTTTAATGAGCTCTTCAAGCTTGGCGGCATAGCGCTGCTGCATCCGGAGCCATTCCTCGGCGCCCCAGTCCTTTTCGCCCACTGCGGCTTGAGCCTTATCGACCTCGGCAAGAACCTGTCGATAGAGGTTCTGGACACGTCCTAACCGGTCACGACCGAGCTCGTCTGCACCTTTGATACAAGCGTGCTCATCGCACTCGAGGCAGGCGATCAGTCCTTCGCACGGCGCCAGTGCCCAGTCGTGGTAGCACTCGCCATACTCTGTCTTGATGCCAGCCAGCCTGGGCTGGATGTCATCCAGATCGGAGCATGACCGGGGCTTCACGAACGGCTCGACACTCCACGGCCCCCACTGCATCGACCGAACCTCCTCACCATCTCCCGCAGGAGCGCCGAGCCGGGCCTCCAATGCTTCAACAACCGGGCGTACCTGATCTACGCGCTCTTGCTCTGGCCGGTTGTCGTAGGTTTCGTTCTGCCGGATGTTCAGACGCCCGGACCAGTGCGCAATCATGTCGTCGGAGAGGCTCGCGCGCTGAGCTTCCGTGTTCAGCAGATGTCGAAGCTGGTGGGAATTGAGCTTTAGCGGAGCGCCGTTTGGGCCGGTGTATCCGTAGCGCTCAAAGATGCTCACCGAATAGTTCTCCCTCGACGGTGCAACGTCCGGAGAGAACCCTGTGCCCAGGCTCGGCATCCACAACAGCACCCTGCTCGTCGAGAACGTTCCAAGTTGCCCAGCCCGCATGCAAAAGAGCGCGTCGCTGAATTTCAGGCCACCCTTGGCTCCGAGCGCTTTGTCCTTCTTGCTGACGTACGGGAAGTACGGCGCTCTCTTTGCGTGGCGGGGCAGCACCCAATCGTTCCAAAGTGATTGGAGGGTATGAGCGTATGCAGCGCTGCTGAGGCCAGCAGCGTGCAACGAAGCAAGCGGCTTGCCCAAGGCCATGGCGGCCTGCTCAGCTGTAAGGGGCTCGTCGTCGGCAACTGCTGGACACGCCGCATGACGGAAGAACCGATTGCGTGTCTTTGGATTCTCCAGGTGCAACGCCAGCTTTCGCGGTTCATCGGTAATCGTGAGCAGCCGGTCGATTGCCTTCTTTGCCACCGGCACCATGCCAGCCCATACCCACTTCACGTACGCACCGAATCCCTTTGATGCATGCAGCCGTAGACCTGTCTGTTCCTCACCGAACGAGTCAGTTGCCTTCACAAGAAGGTTTGCAGGCAGGCGGTGAATCTCTTCGCCGCGCGACGGCGCACATAGCAGCAGCGCAGCGACGCTGGTCGTGTAGATGTCTCGATGTTGATGGTGTTGATCGGCGGTATCGAGATCGCGGTTGAAGATGGCCGCGAGCACTTCGAGAGCGTCGGCGTCGGGCAGCTTGCTCTGACGGGCCTTGTCGCCCGCGCTCCCAACGGTCGTGCCGACGCTGCGGTACGCCGGCAATGGATTTACCCAATCCCGCAGTTCGAGGGGGAGCACCTGGTGCTCCACCAACGCAGAGGCCATCTGTTCCAGTGCACGTCCGGCCTGATAGAGCGTCTGACGATCGTAGTGCGACCGCGCGAGCACAACAGCCTGGTCCAACGTGTCACGGTCGATCAGCAAGGGATCCGCTTTGCCATGCAGCTTCAGCAATACCGCCTCGGTCAAACGCAACGCTGCGAATCTTTGGATGTGCTGACTGCGAGCTTCGCCAGGATTGTGGGAATGGCGCTCGACGATGTAAGCCTTGGAGAACTCAACGAACGCGCTATCTAACAGGAAGGCCGGCTCGATGTTCTTCTTCGGCTGCCCGGCTGGCCGCCCATGCTTAACAAAGACGCCGAACCCCTTCCACTGCACGCTATCCCACGTGATGTCAGCAACGATCGCGCTCGACTTGGCCTCCCGGATGTAGGCTTCCAGTGCCTCAGCTCGCTTGCGATACGCGAGGGTTTGCAGTGGCGTTGCAGCCGACCCTTCCGCTGGCTTGGTCATGCGGCACCGCCTGAGTGCGACAAGGACGCGCGTTGCTGCTTCCTAGCAGTGCAGAGGTGAATGACGTTGATGACGGCAGCGATTGTCTTGTCGCGCCGGATGGTCACCGGGTGCGTGTCACCAAGAGCTCGGGCATTACGGCTGCGCTCCTCCTGAAGATCAGCGAGCAACCGCTCGTGGGGGCCATCGACCCATGGCTGGAAGCGGTCGCACGTGTAGCAAGCCAACGGGATGCCATCTCCCATGTCGCACTGTTTTCTGTTTCCGCAGGTCGCCGTCCCTTCGCCCTTGTAATGAATTCGACTGCACTGCGGATCATCACCACCGATGGCGACAGCCTCTGAGTCGACGACTTCGCCGCGGAACAACGATGCCACTCGGTTCAGTACCGAGGAGCCACTCAACGCAGCGCTGATCTGCGCAGCATGTTCCGGCAGGTTGTCGATGTAGACGCCCGCGCTGAAGAAGTCCGAATGGTCCATCAGCCAAGCGAGTGCGTTGAGCCCCACACCCTGACGAGCGAGTTCAGTGCCTTTTGTGTAGCGTAGGCGCAGTCCGCCTACGTTCAACGGCTTGCCATCGGAAGCAAGTGTTCCGGCCGCCTTGCACGCGGCCTGAAGCTTTCGCGTGATGCCTTGAGAGATGAAGTGCCAATGCTGTCCTTTGGAATGCACCCTCAGCGTTTCCAGCGCGAGCGCATGACTCTCGCTCCGAAGCTCTGCAGCGGCCTTCAATGAAGCTTGGACGGCACCCCAGTTGGGATACAGGGCAAGGTCCTCAAGAACCTGCTTCAAATCGCGGTCCTGGAGGTCGAAGCCGTGAGCGACCAACACATCTCGGAACTTGCTCTGCACCTGGCTGCGCTGTGCTTCGAACAGTGCAAAGTACACCGTTGTAAGGTGAACGGTACGTCTGGTCTGCCGCCATACGTGTCCCTTCTGCTTGACTCGCGGGACGTGCTGAGCTAGCCCCCTGAATGACCGGACACGGTCCATCGCTTATCTTTGAGGATAGGAGTAGGACTGTGAATATGACTAGGCGTAGTGAGCCCGTAGAG
>RXJW01000228.1 GCA_003963005.1 Burkholderiales bacterium | reverse complement strand
AGCGCAGTACAAGACGTCCGCTTTACTGACCTGCCAGGTGTCGTTGTGACTGTCGACAGCAGCCACTCAAGATGACTTGGCCGGACGGATACGAGACCCCCGCCAAAGTGTTCAAGGAGTTCCCGTCACTGTCGATGGGTGGCGCGACGTCGGTGGCGATTTTCCCGCTTTACCGCGGCCAGCGCAGCACCCTGATCTGTGACGAGCTAGTTGCTTGCCGACATCCAGCGCGCCCGCGTCAAGCCCGTCTCCGCGGACGGCTGGTTGAACGTTGCGGGCGGGTTTGGGGGGGGGGGCGGCAGTGGGTGGCCGACGTGCGCGTTTGGTTCTAAGGCGGCGGCTGGCGCACTTCGCACGCCGTCTGCGCAGATACTCCTACCTTCAACCAAAAGGAGCGCCCGCGCATGTTCCGAATCTTCGTCGCCTGCCTGCTGACCGCCGTGCTTTCCAGCGCCCACGCCTCTACCGCTGCCGATACCGATGCCCTCAAAGCGATCATCGCCGACGTCGCATCGGGCTGGGAACGAGGCGATGGTGCCCCCTTCCGCAAACACTTCCTCGACTTCGACGGTGCCCGGTACATCGAGGGAGGCGGGCAGAACGTCGGCCTGAACGACCTTGTGCAGCGCCACGTCGAGCCCGAGAAGGACGCTCTCGAATTCCTCAAGCTCGACTTCGCCAACGTGCAGATCCACTTCGAGGGCGGCTTCGCGTGGGCCATCGCCGATACCCGCATCAAGGGCAAGGTGCGCAAGACCGGCAACGAGTTCGACCATAGCGGCTACGAGACCTTTTTGTTCAGCAAGGTTGGCGATACGTGGAAGGTCGTCCACACGCATTCGTCCTCGCGACCCTACAAGGCGGTGCCGGCTCCAAAGTAGCCGCCCAGTGCGCGCCGTCGTCAAGGCGGCAGGCGCGCTGTTGAGCCGTATGCAAGCCTTCGGCGGCTGCGACCACTACCCGCAGCACGCGTGACGCATCACCAACCTGAGAGCCCATGCGTCCGCAGGAATAGCAGCAGCCGATTGCCGTTGTTTCAGCCGGTGCAGGCTGGCTGATGCGCGGCAACAGCTGCCGGCGGAAGGCGCCAGTTTCTGCACCATGCGCCACGAGCTTATCAAAACCTGTGATCGCTAACTTATTGATTTTCTATAATCTCTTGTCGGGCAACGCCAGTTTTTGCACCGTGAACCAGGTCGATTTTCTTCGCTGCTGCGGCAGCGGCGATAGTGCGCGTTCAGCCAGCCGCTCCAACCTTGCCCTTGGCTTTGCCAGCCGGCGCCGGTTGGCTGATTCGCGCTAGCAGTTCCTTGACCATGTCGCGCTGCGACTGCGCGGTGGCGGTGGCGCCCGCCAATAACCGCTCAAGCTCCCCGTTGCGCTGCTCGAGGTCGCTGGCCCGGACGCGCAGGATTTTGTACTGCTGAGCCGCGTGCTGAGCCTGGCCGCGCATGCCCTCTACCAGCTGGTTCTGGACGGCCAGTCGCTCTGCAGCCGGCTTCAGCTCGCGCAGTTGCTCGTCCACCTGACGCCGCTCGGCTCGCGCGGCGGAGAGCAGCGCCAAGGCTTCCGATTTCTCCTGCAGCGCTGAGCGCAGTTCGGTCTGCTTGGCAGTCAGGGCTTCGGCCGCGTTGGCCACCTCGCGCTGCAGGTACTGCAGCTGCTGTTCGTGCTGGCGGGCTTCACGGTCGCGCTGCTCGCGGGACGCGTTGCGGAAGTGCTCCAGGGCCTCCCGGGCATGGATGTGCTTCTCCTCCAGCGACGCCACCTGGGCTTGGGCGGCCTTGAGCTGCTCCTGGGCGCCTTCCAACTGCGCGGTGAGCTGGGTGGTCACCTGGCCATGTTCCAGGCGTAGTGCGGCCAGCTCAGCCTCCACGCGTTGCCGAGCGGTTCGCTCGGTCGACAGCTCGATCTGGCTGCGCTCAGCCTCGGATCGGCCCGAGCGAGCTTCGCCCCGGGCCTTTTCCAGCTGTTCCTTGAGGCCGCGGACCTCTTCGGCGTGGCCGGCCTTCAGCGCGTCGAAGCGCTCCTGCGCCTCGAATTCCAGGCGTCCGGCCAGGTTGGTGACGAAGGCCATCAGCTCTTGGGGTCGTCTCAGAAAACGGAAAATAAAGCACGCTAAGCCGGTTGCAGCGGTCGCAGCGGTCTGAACTTGCCAGCGCCAAGATCGGCGCTGGCAAGTTCAGACCGCTACGTCCTCTAGCCGGGTCCTAGCGTACGATTTTTTCCGCTTTCTGAGACGACCCCTCCATGAACGCAGAGAATCCCCTTGAAGAAGATACCGCCTCGACGTCGTGGCTGGCACGCTTGCGCGTCGCGCTGCGGCGGCGCCCGCAGCTTGGAACTGCCGAGCTGATCGTTGTAATATCGCTGCTGAATGCGGCGCTGTACCAAATGCCGTTGTTCGCATTTGCGGTCAACGATCTGGTGCAGCTTGGCTATGGTGGACTGCTGACGTTGGCGACGCTATTTGTCGTCGTTGCATTTGTAACGGCACTTGCGCTCGCGTCCGCGGCCCTCGCATCCCAGCACCTCATCAAGCCTCTGTGCATTCTGGGTGCCATGCTCAATGCTGCGGCGCTGTACTTCATGCAGTCCTACGGGGTGCTGCTGGACAAGACGATGATGGGCAACGTCCTGAACACCGATGTGGCCGAAGCAGCGACGCTGTGGCATCCGAAGCTCGCGCTCTACTTGCTCATCCTCGGCTTGGGTCCGAGCCTGTTGCTGGCTCGGGTCCAGATTCGACCGACACGACGCCCGCGCCTATTTGGCTTCGCTGGCGTCGTGTTCGCGATTGGCCTAGGCTGGGTCTATGCGGCCTCAAGCACTTGGTTGTGGATCGACAAGCATGGACGCTCGATAGGGGGCCTGATTTTGCCCTGGTCGTACACCATCAACCTGGCGCGCTACCAGACCTCAAAGTGGGCCGCATCGAGGCAGGCGGAATTGCTACCCGATGCCAGTTTTAAAAGCGACGAGAAGACGGTCGTGGTGTTGGTGATCGGCGAATCGGCTCGAAAGCGCAACTTTTCCCTTTACGGATACCCACGGCAAACAAATCCGATCCTGTCGACTTCTGGGGCCATCCCGCTGGCCGACACGCAGGCGTGCGCAACCTACACCACTGAGGCACTGTTGTGCATCCTGTCCCACGACGATCCCAGCGTGCGTCTGGCCGGTGCCGTCGAGCTGCTGCCTAGCTACCTGCAGCGGCACGGCATCGACGTAATCTGGCGCAGCAACAACTGGGGCGAACCCCCGCTGAAGGTTGGCACCTACGAGCGTGCCAATGACTTGGCGCGGAGTTGCACTGGCTCGTCATGTTTCGGAGACGAAGTCCTGCTGAGCGGCCTCGAGCAGCGGATCCGCGACTCGACCGCCCGTAAGGTGTTCGTAGTGCTGCACCAGGGCGGCAGCCATGGTCCGGCGTATAACACTAAGGCCCCGCCCTCATTCGAGCACTTCAAACCGGTGTGCGATTCGGTTGAACTTAGCCGATGCTCGCGGCAAAGCCTGATCAACGCGTACGACAACTCCATCCTCTTCACAGACCACGTAGTCGGTCGCGCCATCCAGCTGCTGAAGAAAATGGAGGGCGTACCGACAACCTTGCTGTATATATCGGATCACGGCGAGTCGCTCGGCGAACACGGTCTGTATCTGCACGGCACGCCGATGGCGCTGGCGCCCGATGTACAGAAAGAAATCCCGTTCTTGGTCTGGATATCCGATGGCTTTGCGCACCGTCATCGCATCGACGCATCAACACTGCGCAACCGCGTTGCCCATTCACAAGACCAGGTGTTCCACAGCGTCATGGGCGCTTTCGACATGCGCAGCAGGGTTTACAGGCCGCAGAGGGACATCTATGCCCCTTGCTCGGGCGATGTCTGCGACCGCTGAGCTGGTCCCCTCAACAGGAGGAACACACCCACCGAGATCGCGCACAGCCCCGCGAGGCCTACGACCGCAATGCAGGAGAGGGTTTCGTGCGGCCGGAGCCAAAGCAGCAGGCCCCACAGGATCAACGCTGCGCCGGCCGCATGACGACCAGCGCCACGGCAAAGCCATGTCCACCAACCGGAGTGAAGCGCGAGGGCTGCTCCACTGAGGCCCGCGAGCCAGCCGAAGGCCGCCCCAGCTGCTATGTCGAGGGGCCAGTGCGCACCGACGGCCACGCGCGACACCGCGACCATGGTGGCCGCTAGTAGACAGCCAAGGATCAGGGCCCAGTCATGCCACCGCTGCGGCCTCGCAACCCAGGTAGCGATCACTGCAGCGGCGACCGCGAATGCACTGATGCTGTGCCCGGAGGGAAAACTGTTGTGTTGGAGGATCGGGCCAATCACGTTGAACGTGGCCGAATCCAGCACTGCCGCAGGTCTCGAAGCACTAGCCCAATGCTTTGCTGACACCGAAATCAGGGCGCCCGCAGGCACCGACGCCAGCAGGGCGGCCCATACCTGTGGCTTGGAGCGCAAAAGCAAGGCAAACAAGGCCAAGACGACCGCCGCATCACCCAGCAGGGTGATGGCCGACCAAATCTCCGAAGGAAATGAGGCCAAGGCCCCGTTCCACCACAGAAAAAGTACATGCTGTTCCGGCCAGAGTGCGGTGCTTGCAGCGCCGCCGCCGAACCGCAGCACAAGTAACCCGATCAACGCCAACACCAATAACGCAGGAGCGGCCAAAATCACCAAGCGCGAAGCCGCTCGACCCAACAGAATTGCTTCTCTTGCGTGGCCCGGTCCAATTCGTTCTACGACCATGGTCATGCCTTCTTTGATCGCTTTCTGATTGTCAATCAGCGGGTCGCCGCTACGGCCATTGCAACCAGCTTAGCGCGCATTGTATTCCGTCTTCTGAGACGCCCCCAAGAAGTTGCTGGCCAGCGGCGTTCCGCCCAAGGACGTGGCCAAGAACCTCGGCGTGTCCGTTCCTACGCTGTACCGCTGGGTTCCAGCTTCTGCGCACGCTTAGCGTGCTTTATTTTTCGTTTTCTGAAGCGACCCCCTCTTCGCTGACCGATCCCTGGGGCAGGCCGGCACCGCCTTCGTCAGCCGCAATTTCCTTCAGATGGCGAAAGATCGTCGCCTTCGACCCGGTGTTGCCCAGTTCGATGCGGATGGCGTCGATCGACGGGTGCCTGCCCGCCTTGATCAGCGCAACCCTCGCCCGTTGGACCTCGCCCTTCGTCACGCCTGCTCGTGCCATGTCTGCCGCCAATTTCATATGTATTACGTATTGTCAGTATTACGTACCACGATACACGGGTCAAGGCTACAAGATTGGTCAATTCCTGAGAATTCTTAATATCGGATTATTCCTTCTGAGGCCGATGCGAGTGGCGCGGAGGCGCCTTGAGCCGAACGAAACCCCAGAAATCACCCTGGACGCTCGAAACGGGTTCCTCGAAAAAATCACGGTGCGGCTGCTTGCTCCGAGTCGGTGGACTCGGCCATGTGCTCAACCGCGCCAGAGGGGCGAAACCGTTCGGCGCCACAGGCTTTCCGCGCATGGGCGCGTTTGCACCTTACCGCCGTCGGTCTCGACAACATACGGCGTGCCTGTGTGGGCAGAATTCAGGATGGGCGGACTGGACGCTCACCCTGCAGTTGGACGGGACCGAGTTGTTTCTCGAGTGAAGTAAACCGAGACCTCCCGAGGCAGTTGCTACGGGCCTGCGGTTCTACTTATCGACGAAGGCGTGTGCAGCGCCACCTCGGACGGTGGGCTCCCACGCGGTGCGTGCACCTGAGCATCGCCGCTCCCCGAGGCCATCGCTGAAGGCCTTCACGGTGGGCGGTCACCATGGATCCGTTTAGATCTGCATGTTCATGATGTCCGTGTAGGCCTGAACGACCCTGTTGCGCACCTGCAGCGTTGCCTGGAACGCGATGGTCGACTTGACGCCGGCGATCATGGTTTGCTCGAGGCTGACGGTCGGGTTGTCGAGCGAAAACTCCTTGCTCAAGCGGCCTGCGTCGCGCTGAAGATCGCTTGTGGCCTGCAAGGCTTGAAGCATCGCATCCTTGAAGCCTCCGCCCTGGACCGACGACGTTTTTCCGACCGGCGGGGAAATTCCGATGGCAGGTCGGACCAAGTCGAGCGGCTTTATCGAGAAGTCCATGTCTTCCGCTTTCTGCCAGCCAAGTCCACCGCGAAATGTCAGGATGGACGTCTCGGCGGAACAGTAAGAGGCCTGCACAGCTTGATTGCTCCACGGAACTCCGAGCCCCCGAAAAGGTCGAGCCTCTCAGCCTAGTTTTCGCCTTCGCAACGGTAACCGAACGAGTGCAACGCTTCACGGCGCAACTGCGGATCCAGGTGATGTCCCAGCGCGTGGTGTAAGTCCACAGCCCGGACAGGCTGAGATGCGCGGGTTACTCAGCGTGCCACTGCGGACAGCCGAGTCGGGACAGTA
>RXJW01000087.1 GCA_003963005.1 Burkholderiales bacterium | reverse complement strand
CCTGAGCAGCGCAGGGCAGCCCGAAGGGCCGGGCGGATCGGGGGGCGACTTTTGCCTACTTTTGGTCGCTCAAAAGTAGGTCGCCCGCCGGGGCGAACTCCCGGCACGGTGCACCGAGTCCAAAGGCTCTCAGCAAAAGGCTCCCCACGAGGAGGGTGGCCATGACCACCCCAACCCCGACGTCCTGGCTCGCCTCCAAAGGCTGGCAGCCCTTCCCCTTCCAGAAGAAGGTCTGGCAAGCCATGGCCCAGGGCCACTCCGGCCTGCTGCACGCCACCACCGGCGCCGGCAAGACCCTGGCCGTCTGGCTCGGCGCCCTCCAGGCACTCGCCCACCAGGAAGCCCCGCTCACCGTGCTCTGGGTGACCCCCATGCGCGCGCTCAGCCACGACACCCTGCTGGCCCTGCAGGAAGCCGCCACCGACCTCGCCCCCGGCTGGAGCCTCGCCGCCCGCACCGGCGACACCTCCAGCAGTGAGCGCGCCTCGCAGCAACGCCGCTGGCCGACGGCCCTCGTCACCACGCCCGAATCGCTGAGCCTGATGCTGGCCCGCGCCGACGCGCCCGACGTGCTGAAGCGGGTGCGGCTGGTCGTCGTCGATGAATGGCATGAACTGCTCGGCACGAAACGCGGGGTCCAACTGCAACTCGCGCTCGCCCGCCTGCGCCACTGGCATCCGCAGCTCATGACCTGGGGCCTGTCGGCCACGCTCGCGAACCTCGACGAGGCCTGCCAGACCCTGACGCCCGACGGCGTCATCGTGCGCGGTGCGCAGGACAAGAAGATCGCCATCGACACGCTGCTGCCGCCGCGCATCGAGCGCTTCGCGTGGGGCGGGCACATGGGGCTGACGATGCTGCCGGCCGTCATCGAGCAGATCGAGCGGGCCACCAACACGCTCGTCTTCACGAACACGCGCTCGCAGTGTGAGCGCTGGTTCCAGGCGCTGCTGGAAGCGCGGCCCGACTGGGCGGGGCTGATCGCGCTGCACCACGGCTCGGTGGATGCCGACATGCGGCGCTGGGTGGAAGGCGCGATGAAGGCCGGTCAGCTCAAGTGCGTCGTCTGCACGGCGAGCCTGGACCTTGGCGTGGACTTCCTGCCGGTCGAGCAGGTGCTGCAGATCGGGTCGGCCAAGGGCGTGGCCCGGCTGCTGCAGCGCGCCGGCCGCAGCGGGCACGCGCCGGGGCGGCGATCGCAAGTGACGCTGGTGCCGACGCACAGCCTGGAGATCGTCGAGGCCTCAGCGCTGCGGGCTGCGGTGCAGGCGGGTCACATCGAGCCGCGGCGCCCGCCCGAAGCGCCGCTGGACGTGCTGGTGCAGCACCTCGTCACCGTGGCGCTCGGCGGTGGCTTCCGTCCCGAGGCTTTGCTGGCCGAAGTGCGCGGCGCGCCGAGCTATGCCCACCTGAGCGATGAGGCCTGGCAATGGGCGCTCGCCTTCGTGCGCCACGGCGGCGAGTCGCTGCGCGCCTACCCCGACTTCCAGCGCGTCGTGCCCGACGACGAGGGCGTGTGGCGCGTGCCGGATGCGCGGCTGGCGCGGCGGCACCGCAGCAACATCGGCACCATCGTGTCGGATGCGAGCATGAGCGTGCAGTTCCTGACCGGCGGGCGCATCGCGACGGTGGAGGAGAGCTTCATCGCGCGGCTGCGCGTGGGCGATGTCTTCCTGCTCGGTGGCCGCGCGCTGGAGCTGGTGCGGGTGGAGGGGCTGACGGCTTTCGTGCGCACGGCCAAGCCGGGCAAGGCGCTGCTACCGCGCTGGGATGGCGGGCAGTTTCCGATCTCCGACGCGCTGGCCCACGCCATGCTCGCGCGCTTCGACGAGGCGCGCGCAGGCCGCCACGCGGATCGCGAGATGCGCTTCGTGGCGCCGCTGTTGCAGTTGCAAAGCGCGTGGTCGTCGCTGCCGGGCGAGGACCGGCTGGTGGCCGAGGTGCTGCACACGGACGAGGGCCATCACCTGTTCCTGTTTCCGTTCGCGGGGCGCACCGTGCACCTGGGCCTGGCCTCGCTGCTGGCCTGGCGCGCGGGGCGGGACACGCCGGCCACCTTCATGATGGCGGTGACCGACTACGGGCTGGAGCTGCTGAGCGCCACGCCGATCGACTGGGCCGTCCGCCTGCCTGGGCTGCTGGCGCCGGTCGACCGGGACCGCTTGCGCCAGGAGGTGCTGGCGAGCCTGAATGCCAGCGAGCTGGCACGACGGCGTTTCCGGGAGATTGCGCGCATTGCCGGGCTGATCTTCCAGAGCCACCCGGGCGAGGCACGCAGCCAGCGGCAGCTGCAGGCCTCGGCATCCCTGTACTTCGATGTGTTCCGCGAGCACGACCCCGACAACCGGCTGCTGCGCCAGGCCGAGGCGGAGCTGCTGTCGGCGGAGCTGGACGTCGAGTCGCTGGGGCAGACGTTGGCTCGGCTGGCCACGCTGACGCTGGACGTGCAGCGCCCGGCGCGGCCGACGCCGCTGGCGTTTCCGCTGCTCGTGGAGCGCCTGCGCGAACGGGCCTCTACCGAGTCGCTGGCGCAGCGGCTGGGCCGCATGCTGGCCGAGCTGGAAGCGGCTGCTGGCGGGCAGGCCGCCGTGATCGACGTGGGCGAACGGCTCGCCTTCGGCCAGACGCGCAACGAGGCGCGGCCGCGCGGGCGAAGGAGGCGGCGATGAGCCTGCCGCTTCACGCTGCGGGCGAAACGCTGTGGCTGCACCCTGAGGGGGCGGTGTGGTGGCCCGCACAGCGCACCTTGTTCGTCGCCGACCTGCACCTGGGCAAGGGCGCGGCTTTCCGTGCGCAGGGCCAGGCGGTGCCTGCCGGCAGCAGTGCGCGCACGCTGGCGCGGCTCCAGCAGCTCGTCCAGGCGCATGACGCGGCACGGCTGGTGGTGCTCGGGGACTTCTGGCACGGCGCGCAAGGTCTCGGGCCCCGGCTGCTCGACGCCGTGGCCGCGTTGGGCCGGCAGGTGCCCACGGTGCTGGTGCTCGGCAATCACGACCGCCCGATCCATCCGGCCGGCTTGCCACTGACGGTCCATCCGGGGGGCTGGTCCCTGGGGCCGCTGACGGCCGTGCATGAACCGCCTGCTGAAGGCGGTGCCGGCTTGACGCTGGCGGGGCACTGGCATCCGGCGGTTTCGCTGCGCACGCGCGCCGGCGACCGTCTGCGCAGGCCCTGCTTCCTGCACTATCCCCACACCCTGGTCCTGCCGGCCTTTGGCGGGCTTACGGGGGCGCGGCTGATGGATGCGGCGGAACTCATCGCACAAGGGGTCCAGGTCGCGGTGCTGGGCGAGGGGCAGGTGCATTGGTTGCCCCGCATCGGGGCCCGCTGAGCGTGCCAGGCGCGGTGGTTCGTAGCCCGCAGCGGCGCGCGTCGCTGGCCTGTCGGGCGCCTGCGAGCTCAGGGAGCACGGCGGTCAGACCGGTCCACTGGTGGCGGCGCAGCGCCGTTTGACGGCGCCGAAAGGGCGACTGGTTCTCATCCGCGCACGGTCTCGTCGGCCATCGCTAGCCTCTCGCGCTGCCAGGCTGTGCCTGGTTCACCGAAGGAGCGCCGCGCATGTCACATTCCGTCAATCGCCGCCAGGCTGTCGCATGGTTCGGGGCTGCGACCACGGGCAGTACCGTGGTCGGCTGTGGGGGCGGCGGGCCGCCACCTCTTGACGAGGCGATTGCCGCCAACCTGCTGGAGACCACGGCAGACAACGAGGCGGCGACGTTTCGAAGCGTCGACCGCCTGTACCCCGTGCGGCCGATCCGACGCGGCACGCGCACGGCCGCCCTGCGCCCGCATCGCACCAGCCTGGCGGCGTTGACCTTCCCCACGGCGCGCGGCACGACGGGCTTGGATGACTACATGGTGCGGCATCGGTGTGCGGGCCTGATCGTCCTGAAGGACGGCGCCGTCGCACTCGAGCGGTACGCGATGGGCAACGGTCCCGGCACCCGCTGGACGTCGTTCTCCGCCGCCAAGTCCCTGACTTCGACACTGATCGGTGCAGCCCTGCAGGATGGCCTGATCCATTCTCTGGACGACCCGGTGGTGCGTTACGTCGCTGAGCTGAAGGGCTCAAGTTATGAGCCGAACACCGTCAGACAACTGCTGCGCATGACGTCCGGCGTGCGCTGGGTAGAGGACTACACCGCGGCGGGCGACTCCGACATCGCCCGGCTGGGCGAGGCCTGGGCCAGCGGACGTGCCGGCGCCGTGCTCGATCTGATGCGCAGCCGTGGTCGTGCGGATGCACCAGGGCGCAGCTTCAACTACAGCACGGGCGAGAGCTATGTGCTGGGCTGTATCGTGAACCGCGCAGCGGGCGCGCCCTTGGCCGACTATCTGTCCGCCAAGATCTGGCAACCGGCGGGCATGCAGGACGACGGCTATTGGGTGCTGGACAGCGTGGGTGGCCTGGAGATGGGCGGGAACAACTTCAGCGCGACGTTGAGGGACTACGCCCGCATCGGGCTCTTCATGGCCGAGGGCGGGACCACAGGCGGCCAGCGCGCGCTCCCGGCGAACTGGCTGGGCACGGCCTGTGCGCCGGACACGCCGGTCACCGGCTACGGCGCGCTGTATCCCGGTTATCCGCTGGGCTACGGCTATCAGTGGTGGTGCTTCCCGTCCGGCTTCGGCGGCTGGCCGTTTCACGACGGCGCGTTCGCGGCGATCGGGATCTTCGGGCAGTTCATCTACATCAACCCGCGCCACCAGGTGGTGGCCGCGGCGTGGCATGCCTGGCGCGAGCCCGCCAACGAGGCCTCGGAGTTCGAGCTGTACGCCTTGTTGTCCGCCGCGGTGGACGCGCTGCGATAGCCGGGCGCACGACGCGGGCTCGCAGGTTGCAGCCGCTTGCGGGCGCTCCGCTCGGAGCGCCCCCCCATCGAAGTGCACGCCGGCCATCGACGGCCCCTGACGTCCGGTCCGGGCTGAACGTCGCGCCGCACGGACGAAAAAAAGCCCGCTCAAGGCGGGCTTTGCAGGTCAGCCAGGGCTGAACTTATTCGGCAGCGGCTTCGCCGGTGGTCTCGGCGTCAGCGCGGTCGACCAGTTCGACGAAGGCCATGGGCGCGTTGTCGCCGACGCGGAAACCCATCTTCAGGATGCGGGTGTAGCCGCCCGGACGGGTCTTGAAGCGCGGGCCCAGTTCGTTGAAGAGCTTGGTGACGATGTCGCGGTCACGCAGGCGGTCGAAAGCCAGGCGGCGGTTGGCCAGCGTGGGTTCCTTGGCGAGGGTGATCAGGGGCTCGACCACTTTGCGCAGTTCCTTGGCCTTGGGGACCGTGGTCTTGATGGCTTCGTGCTGGAGCAGCGAAACCGCCATGTTGCGCAGCATCGCAGCGCGGTGGCTGCTGGTGCGGTTGAGTTTGCGGAGGCCGTTACGGTGACGCATGGTGCTTTTCCTTTCACTTCGTTAATGCCGCCAGCCGGATCAGGTACTGGCGGGTGCACCGGCCAAGGTTGGTCAACGCCTTGGCCACTTCAAAAAACTTCAGCCACCCCCGTGATCGACTCAGCGGCACTGGTGGATCTGGCTTTGCCAGGCCACTCAGTGCGCCCCCTTGAGGGGGCCGGCGGAGCCGGTACGGGGTGGTCTATTTCAGCGCTTGTCCAGGCCCTGCGGGGGCCAGTTCTCGAGGCGGGCGCCGAGGGTGAGGCCACGGGAAGCCAGGACTTCCTTGATCTCGTTGAGAGACTTGCGACCCAGGTTCGGGGTCTTGAGCAGCTCGGTCTCGGTGCGCTGGATGAGGTCGCCGATGTAGTAGATGTTCTCGGCCTTGAGGCAGTTGGCCGAACGGACGGTGAGCTCGAGCTCGTCGACCGGGCGCAGCAGGATCGGGTCGAAGCTGCTGGAACGCTGGGCCGGGGCGTCGAAGGCGTCGACCAGGTCGGTGCCTTGCAGCTGGGCGAACACGGCGAGCTGTTCCACCAGGATCTTGGCAGAGGCGCGGATGGCTTCCTCGGGCGAGATGGCGCCGTTGGTTTCGATCTCCATCACGAGCTTGTCCAGGTCGGTACGCTGCTCGACGCGGGCGTTCTCGACGGCGTAGCTGACGCGCTTGACCGGGCTGAAGGAGGCATCCAGCACGATGCGGCCGATGCTCTTGGTCGGCTCGTCGCCGAAGCGGCGCATCGTGCCCGGCACGTAGCCACGGCCCTTCTCGACCTTGATCTGCATGTCCAGCTTGCCGCCCTGGCTCAGGTGGGCGATGACGTGCTCGGGGTTGATGATCTCGACGTCGTGCGGGGTCTGGATGTCGGCTGCCGTGACGGGGCCTTCACCTTCCTTGCGCAGGACCAGGGTGACTTCCTCGCGGTTGTGCAGGCGGAAGACGACGCCCTTGAGGTTCAGCATGATGTGAACCACGTCCTCCTGCACGCCGTCGATGGCCGAGTACTCGTGCAGCACGCCGGCGATCGTCACTTCCGTCGGCGCATAACCCACCATCGACGAGTGCAGCACACGGCGCAGGGCGTTGCCCAGGGTGTGACCGTAGCCGTGTTCGAACGGCTCCAGGGTGACCTTGGTGCGAT
>RXJW01000093.1 GCA_003963005.1 Burkholderiales bacterium | reverse complement strand
TGCATCTCGCGCCAGCTCTGGTGGGGCCACCAGATCCCGGCCTGGTACGGCACGGGCGGCGAGCTGTTCGTCGCGCGCAGCGAGGACGAAGCCCGCGCCAAGGCCAAGGCCGCCGGCTACCTGGGCGAACTCACCCGCGACCCGGACGTGCTGGACACCTGGTACTCGTCAGCCCTGGTGCCCTTCTCCACGCTGGGCTGGCCCGAGAAGACGCTGGAGCAGGAGCTCTTCCTGCCCTCCTCCGTCCTCGTGACGGGCTACGACATCATCTTCTTCTGGGTCGCCCGGATGATCATGATGACGACCCACTTCACGGGCAAGGTGCCGTTCAAGGACGTCTACATCCACGGCCTGGTGCGCGACTCGCAGGGCCAGAAGATGAGCAAGTCCGAGGGCAACGTGCTCGACCCGGTCGACCTGATCCAGGGCTGCGACCTGGAGACGCTGACGGCCAAGTCGACCGTGGGCCTGCGCAAGCCCGAGACGGCGCCCAAGGTGGCGGCCCGCGTGAAGAAGGAGTTCCCCGAAGGCATGCCCGCCTACGGCGCCGACGCGCTGCGCTTCACGATGGCGTCCTACGCCACGCTTGGCCGCAACATCAATTTCGACACCAAGCGCTGCGAGGGCTACCGCAACTTCTGCAACAAGCTCTGGAACGCAACCCGCTTCGTGCTGATGAACACCGAGGGCCAGGACTGCGGCCTCGCGCACGACCAGGGCGCCTGCCCGCCGGGCTACAACACCTTCAGCCAGGCCGACCGCTGGATCACGAGCGAGCTGCAGCGTGTGGAAGCCGCGGTGGCCCAGGGCTTCGCCGAGTACCGCCTGGACAACGTCGCCAACGCGATCTACAGCTTCGTCTGGGACGAGTACTGCGACTGGTACCTCGAAATCGCCAAGGTGCAGATCCAGACCGGCAACGAGAGCCAGCAGCGCGCCACCCGCCGCACGCTGATCCGCACGCTGGAAACCACGCTGCGCCTGCTGCACCCGATCGCACCGTTCATCACCGAGGAACTGTGGCAGGCCGTGGCCCCGATCGCCGGCCGCAAGACGGTCGAGTTCATCGGCCAGGCGCCCTACCCGGTCAGCCAGCCGGAGCGCATCGACGCGGCGGCCGACGCCTGGATGGCGCAGCTGAAGGACGTCGTCGGCATCACCCGCAGCCTGCGCGGCGAGATGGCGCTGAGCCCCAGCGACCGCGTGCCGTTGCTGGTGGGCGGCGACCTGTCCTTCCTGACCGAAGCCGCCGCCGTGCTGAAGGTGCTGGCCAAGCTGAGCGCCGTCGAGCTGATGGCGGACGACGCTGACTTCGCCAAGCACAGCGCCTCGTCGCCCGTGCTGGTGCACGGCGCAGCCAAACTCGCGCTGAAGGTCGAGATCGACGTCGCGGCCGAGCGCGCCCGCCTCACGAAGGAGATCACGCGGCTGCAGGGCGAGATCACCAAGGCCGAGGCCAAGCTGGGCAACGAGAGCTTCGTCGCCCGGGCACCGGCCGCCGTCGTGGAGCAGGAGCGCGGCCGCGTGGCCGGCTTTAAGGAGACCGTGGCACGGCTGCAGGAGCAACTGGCGCGGCTGCCGGCTCAGTAAAAGTCGATCACCGGCTCGCTGCCCAGGCCTTTGGTGCCGGTCGGCGTGCCGAGCAGGCCGTCGATGGCGCGCGCCACCGCCCAGGCGGCCCGCACGCGCGACTCGCGCGTCGTGCCCGCCAGCCGCGGTGTGACCTGCAGCGACCCGATGCCGTGCAGCGGCCGGCCGGCATCGAGCCAACCGGGCTCCACGCAGTCGAACCAGGCGGCGCGCAGCTTGCCACTGCGCAGCGCGCGGGCCAGTGCCAGTTCATCGACCAGGCCGGACTGGCTCAGGCTCACGAGCACCTGACCGGGCCGCGCAACTTCCAGCTGGCGCTCGCCCAGCAGGCCCCGATAGCGCTCGAAGTACGGCAGCATCATGACGACGCCGTCGGACTGCTCCACCAGCTCCGACAGGCTCGCCACCTCGATGCCCCAACGCGCCCAGAGGGCGTCGTTCGGGTGCAGGGAGGGGTCGTAGCCGATCACGCGGGAGCCGAAGGCCTGCAGCAGCTGGGTCGTGACCCGGGCTGCCGGCGCCAGGCCGAGCAGCCCGATGGTGGCGCAGCCCAGCTCGCGACCAACGCGCAAGCCGTCACTGCCCTCGATGGGCACGCGCCGCAGCAGGCTCAGCAATGCACCGATGACGAACTCCGCCTCGGCGCTCGCCGTGGACGCCTGCGACCGCACGATCTCCACCCCCGCCTTGCGGCAGGCCTCGACGTCGATGTTGTCGGCGCCGCCGCTGGCCCGGCCAATGGCCCGCAGCGTGCGGGCGCGCCGCAGCAGGTCGGCGTCGATGCGCACCTCCGGGGGAGCGATGAGCGCCCGCGCGCCGCGCAGGCTGTCGACGAGCGCCTCCAGGTCGCCGACCAGTTCGGGCGCGAAGCGGGCGTCATGCCGCTCGGCCAGCCACTGCACGACGTCGGCTTCCAGGGGTTCAAGAATGAGGACGGTCATCTGCGGATTTGAGGGGTGCGCCCTGCGCCAAGCCGTCACACCTGCGTGACAGAATCCGCGCGCCTCCCGTCAAACGAGTTTACGTTCATGACCTCCAGCCCCAAGTCACCGATCACCAAGGCCATCTTTCCGGTCGCCGGCCTCGGCACGCGCTTCCTGCCGGCCACGAAGGCGCAGCCGAAGGAAATGCTGCCGGTCGTCGACAAGCCGCTGATCCAGTACGCGGTGGAGGAGGCCTATGCCGCCGGCGTGCGGGAGATGATCTTCGTGACCGGCCGGCACAAGCGCCCCATCGAAGACCATTTCGACATGACCTTCGAGCTGGAAGTGGCGCTGGAGCAGGCGGGCAAGCAGGAGCTGCTGGAGGTGGTGCGCAGCGTCAAGCCCGACGACATGGAGTGCATCTACGTGCGCCAGGCGCAGGCGCTCGGCCTGGGTCATGCGGTGCTGTGCGGCCAGCGGCTGGTGGGCAACGAGCCTTTCGCGGTGCTGCTGGCCGACGACCTGATGGTCGGCGAGAAGCCGATCCTGCAGCAGATGGTGGAGCAGTTCGCCGACTGGCGCGCATCCATCCTGGCGGTGCAGGAAGTGCCGGCCGAACACACCCGCCGCTACGGCATCGTCGCCGGCACGCAGGTCAACGACCAGCTCATGGACGTGAACCGCATCGTCGAGAAGCCGGCACCCGAGGTGGCGCCCTCGCGCCTGGGTGTGGCCGGCCGCTACATCCTGACGCCGGGCGTGTTCCATGAGATTGCCAACCAGCCACGCGGCGTGGGCGGCGAGATCCAGCTCACCGACGGCATCGCCGGCCTGCTGCGCCGCGAGAAGGTGTTCGCCTACCGGTACGAAGGCAAGCGCTACGACTGCGGCAGCAAGGAAGGCTTTCTGCAGGCCAATGTCGAGCTGGCGCTCGCGCACCCGCAGCTCGGTCCGGGCTTCCGGGAGTTCCTGAAGGATCTGGCGCTCTGACGCCCTGGTGCGCCGGACGGGCGCTCAGCGGCGCCGCAGCACGTGGATGAATTCATCCGCCCGGGTTTCCTGGGCGACGAGTTCGTTGCCCGTCTGCCGCGCGAACGCCTGGAAGTCGCGCATGGAACTCGGGTCGGTGGCCACGACGCGCAGCAGGTCGCCGCTCTGCAGCTCGGCCAGCGCCTTCTTGGCCTTCAGGATGGGCAGCGGGCAATTCAGGCCCCGGGTGTCGATCTCGCGTTGAACGTCCATCGGCGGATTCTCACTCATTCTGTTCAGGCCTGGCCTCCAGCCACTGGGGCTCGATGCCCCGGCTGCGCAGCCACGTGGCCAGGGCCTGGCCCGTGCCTTGCGGCCAGCAGCGCACGGCCTGCGGCGCCAGCAGCTTGTACTCGGCCAGTTCCGGCGACAGCCGGATCTCGCCGCGCGCGGCGGCGTGGTAGGCGATGATGATCTGGTTCATGCGCTGGAAGTCCCAGACGCCCAGCAGTTGCAGGCTGTCCACGCTGAGCGCCGTCTCCTCGGCAATCTCGCGCCGGATGCCTTCCTCCGGGCTTTCGCCGGCCTCCATGAAACCCGTGATCAAGCCGAAGAAGCGCCCCGGCCAGGTCGCATTGCGCGCCAGCAGCACCTGCCCGTCGCGATCCACGCATTCGATGACGGCAGCCAGCACCGGGGTCGGATTGTTCCAGTGGGTGAAGCGGCAGGACGGGCAGCGCAGGCGCAGCTTCTCGCCGCCGTCCTCGGCCGCGCTGATCCAGTCCAGCGGTGTGGCGCAGGCCGGGCAGAACCGGAACTCGCCGCTCATGCGGGAAACACGCCGGTGGACAGGTAGCGGTCGCCGCGGTCGCAGACGATGAAGGCGATGGTCGCGTTCTCGACATGCCGGGCGATCTGCAAGGCCACCCAGCAGGCGCCGGCTGCGGAAATGCCGGCGAACAGGCCTTCCTCGCGGGCCATGCGGCGGGCCATGTCCTCGGCGTCGCTCTGGCTGACCAGCACGAGCTCGTCCACGCCGGACGGGTCGTAGATCTTGGGCAGATAGGCCTCGGGCCACTTGCGGATGCCCGGGATGCGCGAACCCTCGGCCGGCTGGGCGCCGATGATGCGCACCGCCGGGTTCTGCGCCTTCAGATAGCGGGACACACCGGTGATCGTGCCCGTCGTGCCCATCGCGCTCACGAAATGGGTGATGCGGCCGCCCGTGTCCCGCCAGAGCTCGGGGCCCGTGGTTTCGTAATGGATGCGCGGGTTGTCGGCGTTGGCGAACTGGTCCAGCACGCGGCCGCGGCCCTCGCGGGCCATCTGTTCGGCCAGGTCCCGGGCGTATTCCATGCCGCCCGTCTTGGGCGTCAGGATGAGTTCGGCGCCGAAGGCCTTCATCGTCTGCGCCCGCTCGATGGACAGGTCCTCCGGCATGATCAGCACCATGCGGTAGCCGCGGATGGCGGCGGCCATCGCCAGCGCGATGCCGGTGTTGCCGGAGGTGGCCTCGATCAGCGTGTCGCCCGGCTTGATCTCGCCGCGCTCCTCGGCCCGCTTGATCATGCTGATGGCCGGGCGATCCTTCACGGAACCCGCCGGGTTGTTGCCTTCCAGCTTGGCCAGCACCACGTTGCCGCGCGTGTCCTTGCCCGGCAGCCGCTGCAGCCGCACCAGGGGCGTGGCGCCGATGACGTCTTCGAGGGTCGGGTAGTTCATCCGACCGATTGTGCCCGGCGCATCGTCCACCCTGCCTTGACGAGTGCATAATCCGCCCCTCGCCGTGATGGCGAGCAGCTGTTTCCGATGGGCCTCGGTGGCGAAATCGGTAGACGCAGGGGACTCAAAATCCCCCGCCGCAAGGTGTGCCGGTTCGAGTCCGGCCCGAGGCACCACACGAAACAGCGCCCTGCCTGCCCTGGCATACACTCGATTCGGCAAGCACCGCCGTCCCCGGTGCATCGGCCCGAGCGGCCATCCCGCCGAACCCCATGCCCCCGCTGCTTCCGGTCACCAAAGCCTTCATGCTGGCCTGCGTCGGCTTCTTCTGCCTGCTGGAGCTTCTCCCCGGGTTCGGTCCGCTCTTGGCGCTGTGGCCTCTGAACTCGGGCATGTTCATGCCCTGGCAGGTGATCACGCACGTGCTCCTGCACCGAGACGTCCTCCACCTGGCCGTGAACATGTTCGGTCTGTGGATGTTCGGCAGCGAACTCGAGCGCGTGTGGGGCGGCCGTCGCTACGCGCTGATTCTGCTTGCTGCAACGCTCAGCACGGCGTCCGTTGTTCTCCTCTTGAGTTGGGTGACGGCTTCGCTCACGCCGTCCATCGGGGCGTCGGGCGCCTTGTTCGGCTTGCTGCTGTCCTACGCCATGCTGTTTCCGAATCGCATCATCCTGCCGCTGATCCCGCCCATCCCGATGAAGGTCAAGTACTTCGTCGCGATCTTCGGCGGCCTGGAGCTGATCCTCGGCTTCAACAGCAGCAGCGGGCTCGCGCACTTCGCGCACCTCGGAGGGATGCTGGGCGCCTGGCTGCTCATCCGCCACTGGCGCACCCCGCGCCGGCGCGGCTGAGCCGACTACAGCCCCTCGCGCGGCGTCGCGTAGCGCAAGCGCAGGCGCAACTCCGCCTTCAACCGCCGGTTGGACAAGCGGCGCGACTCGCTCCAGAAGCTCAGTTGCATCGGGCTCATGCGCACGCCGGCCTCGGCCCGCGTGATGCGCTCGGGCGCCGGCAGCCCGGCCAGTTCCGCGGCCAGGTCGAAGTAGTCGCCCATCAGCATCTGGCTGTCGTCGCACACGTTCACCGCGCGCTGTGCCCGCCCGCGCACGAGCGCCAGCAGGCAGGCGTGGGCCAGGTCGTCCGCCTGGATGTGGTTGGTGTAGACATCCTCCTCGCGCCGCAGCACCGGCGTGCCGCGTGCCAGCCGCTCGCGGGGGTGGCCGCCTTCACGGTCGCGGGCGTAGATGCCCGGGATGCGCAGCAGGCTCACGCGCGTGCCGTGGCGCCGCGAGAAGGCGCGCAACTGCGCCTCGGCGTCGACGCGGCGGCGGGCGCGGTCGGTGGCCGGGTGGGCGGTGTGGGTCTCGTCGATGAAGGCGCCGGCGCAAT
>RXJW01000172.1 GCA_003963005.1 Burkholderiales bacterium | reverse complement strand
CATCGACCAGGCCAAGGCCCTCAAGAGCGCGATTGAAGCCATGATGACGAAGGGCGGCACCGGCTCCATCACGGATGGCGGCACTATCGTCATCACGGACACTAAGGAGGCTGTCGACTCGATCAGCGCCTATATCGCTCAGGAGAACCGACGCATGGGCCGTCGGATCAAGTTGGTCTTTGAGGCGGTGGACGTTTCCACTGCCGACAGCGGTGAACGCGCGGTGGACTGGTCGCTGGTCTATCAGCGCATCACCCAGAAGCTGACCGGTGACGTCACCTCGGCGCTGAACATCACGTCGCCCAAGCCGGTGACGGGTGCGACGGACGGTTCCATCTCCCTGGGCGTTCTGGGCAACAGCCGGTTCAATGGGTCCAATGTCGTCTTGCAGGCGCTGCGAGAGATCGGCAACGTCGTGAACGTCACCCGCGTTCCGGTCCTCGCGATGAACCGTAGGCCGGTGCAGTTCGCAGTCCGCGAAACGTTCGACTACGTGAGCTCCATCCAGGTGAACACCGTGGCTTCCTCGGCGGGTACCACGACGGCGCCTCAAATCACCCAGAAGGACGAAACCGTTGGTACGGTGCTCACCATCATGCCCTCCGCGTTCGACGACGGTCAGGTCATGCTGGACATCGCCTACGACAACACGAACCTGCGCAGCCTGAAGCCCTACTCGGCTGGTTCGAGTAGCAGCACGACCAACACGGTTCAGCAGCGGACGATCGATGGCACGGGCACGGTACAAAGCGTCTCCCTGCGCAGCGGCCAGACTCTCGTGATCAGCGGGATCGAGCGGCGGACGGACAGTGTCCTGAAGTCCAGGCTTGATGACACGGTGCCGTTGCTCGCCGGGGGCAGCGATCAGGCGAGCAAGAAGAAGAACACCGCGATCATCCTGGTGACTGCAGTCGCCGAGGACGGCATCTAAACGGGGGCAGTGATGCAACAAGCGACACTGCTTCCAGGCGTCGACGGGCAGACTTTCGTCGTCGGCCTTCAGTGGAAGCGAGCTGTGGGCGCCACGGCGAGCGATGGCCGAGAGGACGCTCGCAAGGTTGCAGCGGCGGCGAAGTCGACGCACATGCTGCTGGATCGCAGTCAGAGCGGCAAAGTTCGTGCGGTCGGCCATGGGGCTCTGGGCAAGAAGGCTCCCAACAAGGTCTACTCACTGGCGGCAGCTTTCGCATCTCAGTTCCAGTCCAAGGACAAGGTGCTGATCGCGTTGCAGCTCCGCGGTGAAGACGACGACGACCCGAATCCGTTGGTTTGGATCTGCGCGGTCGTGGACGGCCTGGTGCTGCAAGGCACGGACGTGGTTGTGCCGATCGGCGACGTTGATCGCCGAGTGCAAGAGGCGACCAAGCGCTACTCGAACGGGGCGGTCGAGTTCTACGGCGATGTGCTTGATTCGTCGAGGGACGCCAGCCTTGGTGACCTCATGGGGCGCGCGCTGGCGAACCAGGCTGCCTGCCAGATGGAGAAGGTCGGCCGCTCGCTCGCGGTGCCGAAGCCGGTTCTGTTGGCAGCTGCAGGCCTTGTCTTGCTGTTGGCTGGACGTGAGGGCCTGAGCTGGTACCAGAAGCGTGAGGCAGCCCGGCTGCGTGACATGGAGCTTGCATCGCGCGCTCCTGAAGTGCCACCCGAGGTGGCTTGGCGCAAGGCGGTCGAGGCTTGGGCGCAATCTACCGACGTGGCTCCTGCCGACTCGCTTTCGAGCCTAGCAGCGAGGTTGGGGGACTTGAGCCTGAACGTCGCGGACTGGTCGCTTGCGGCGGTCAAGTGTGACCGCAGCGGCCCGCGCTGGGACTGCCGTGCGTCGTACAAGCGAGACGTCGAGAAGAGGGCTGACAGTGCGTCCTTTCGGAAGGCGCTCCCTGCTGGGTGGTCCCCGACATGGAAGGGCATTGACGACGTAGATGTCGCGTTCGTCGTGCCAGGGCGCAGCGGCAAGATCGATCTGGCCACCCTCGGAAGTGAGGAGCAAGTTCGCCTGGCTGTTCTGTCCACGCTGCAGAGGTCGTCGAAGGCGTTCGAGAGAAAGACGATCGATCAGTTCGCCGCGGTGAAGGTGGATGCTCCCAAGCGGCCAGACGGGACAGCCTACGTCATGGATCCGAAGGCCATGAAGCCGGTCGTCGTCAGCGCTGGACTAACGCTTTCTGGCCCGATCCGCTCGATTCTCGCTGTGTCGTCGCTGCCGGTGAGCTACTCGAGCATCAACCTACGAGTTGGCCTGGACACCGAGCCAGGCCTGGCGAAGTCGGCGATCTATGTTGAAGAGGCCAAGGGTGTTTTGTATGCGATTCACTAATTCATCGAGCCTTGCGGTCGCCATTCTCATGAGCGCCGCGGCTATGCCGGCGGTCGCCGCTGAGTCTGCGCCCTTGAAGCTGGATCACGTTCGTACGGTTGAGGATCTGCTGGCCGCAGAGGCGGCAGTTCTGCAGCAGAAGGCGAAGCCTGCCCCCGAGCCGAAGCGCTCGACTGTCTCTACGCCGGCAGATGTCGACGATTCGGTTTCCGTCGAGTCCCTATGGGGGTACAGCGGCGCCAAGCGCGCGCTGGTGTCAGTGAATGGCGTACGGGCAACGGTAGCCGTCGGCGACAGGGTCGGCAAGTACACCGTTCGGCACATCGGTGCGGGGTGCATCTCGCTGGAGTCGCCGCTGCCCGGCGGGAACGCGGGCAAGGGCAAGGCTCGACGCGACGGTCATAGGCCTGCTGCCGCGCAGTCACCGATGGATCGGGTTCATAGCAAGACCTCGTGCTTCAACGACGGGACGTACTTGAGGCCCGCGCCAGTCGTGTCCACCACACCTGTCTCGACGGGGGCAGCTTCGCCGCTGCCTACTGTGCCGAGCCAGGCTGTGGTGCCGTCGCAGCCGGTGCAGACGTCGGCTGTCTCGCTTCCGAAGTAGGCCCGCTCCGCGCTGCCCATCGAGGCCGTGGACGCTATTGCGTCCGCGGCCTTTTCGTTTTGGCTCAGTGACGAACTGCTCGCGTTGCATCAGTTTTGGACGGCCTTTCGTGAAATGAGCAGAAAGCGTGTCCGGAGGGGGTAGGTAACGCCATTTGACTTCGGGGTGCATTCCTACAGTGGTGGCGACCACTCTTAGAACCCTGACCCCATGGACCTCTTGCGGCGAATCACTGGCCAAGCCAAGCAGGCAGCGGAACCTCCGGTGATCCGCGCAACGCTCGGCACTCGGCCCGCGGCATCGCCGCCGGCCGTGGCTCCTTCCCCAGCAGCAGCCCCAGTCGCTGCACCAGCTACCGCTGGGAAGCTGGTCCTGCCGCGTTCCATGCACGTCGCAGTAGAGCCTTCGGCACCTGGCGGCCTGGTGTGCGCGCCCTTCCTGATCGAATCGCAGGACGCCTTCGATGCGCACGGGCTTCACTTCGGGCCTCTCACGCAGCCCAGCATTCCCAGTTCGATGCGTTTTACTGTGCATGACAGCTTGGAAGCAAAGATCATCCCGGTCGCCCTCATGGGCCGTGAGAACACCTGCTTGATCCTGGTCCATTCGGAGTACCGCGAGGGGCCCGAGATCGAGGAGGTTGCTGAAGAGCTCAAGCGGCGCGGCTGGAAGCTGAACCCCGAGTATCAACTTGTCGTGGTCGACCCTACCTTGCTGGCCATCACGGCTCGTGGGGCCCCCGCGACAGGCCGCCTCCGCGCTCCGGTGGGGAAGGAGTCGAGCGATCTCTTCGAGATGTTCCGAGCGATCGTTACGTGGGGCCATGTCAACGGCGCGGCCGACATCGACTTCAAGTTCAATCGACGCAGCGAGCGATCGCAGGTGGGTTTCAGTATCGGGGGAATGTGGGTGTACCCGGAGCGGCACGTTCTTCCCTCAGACCTGATGCGCAAGATGCTGTCGTCGGTCTTTCAACGGGGTAACGGCCACGCGGAGTCCATCCTCGACCTGAACATCGAGCAAGCGCTCAACATCGAGCTTGAGCTTGGCGATCCCGGGCGAACCAATGTCGTGCTGCGTTGGGCCAGCATGGCCGCGGACGTCTACTACTCCGTCACGGTCCGGATCGTGGAACAGGGCGGTGAGGGCGCAGTGAGCTTGGAAGGGCTCGGCTACCTGCCTCAGCAGCTGGAAACCCTCAATCGGACGATGGTCGGTGATGGTGGTGCTATCGTTTTCTCTGGTCGGGTGAACAGTGGCAAGTCGACGACGCTCGACGCCCTCCTGAGTGGCCTCGATCCGACGGTCAAGATCGTCACCATTGAAGACCCGGTGGAGAAGATTCGCTTCTCGCGGATCTGCAACACGGTAGCGCGTCCGCTTACCGGGCAGCCTTCGACGGTGCTGCGGTCCAAGTTGTTGACGCTGAAGCGCACAGGCTTCAACGCGTTCTACCTGGGCGAGATTCGTGACCATGAGAGCGCGATGGCTGCGCAGGACTGTTTCCAGTCCGGCCAGCGGCTCTTTACCACCGTCCACGCATCTTCTGCGCGTGAGATTCCTTCGCGCCTCGCGGGGGTGGGCATTGAGCGATCCGTACTGGCTTCGCCGGGCAACCTTCGGCTGCTGGTATATCAGGCGCTGGTCCCCAAGACCTGCACTTGCGCCTTCCATCTGTCCGAGTTGTCCTCTGGTGGTGGTGAACGTGCTCCATATTGGAAGCAGCTCCGCGAGCGACTTCAACGCCTGTTCGACTCGGACGTTGGCCTGGTGCGAGTTCGCAATCCTCACGGCTGCCCGCTGTGCACAGACCACGGCATTCCGGAGCTCTATGGCTTCAAGGGGCGTACGGCGGTCTGCGAGATGGTCGAGCCGGACGAAGAGTTCTGCGAGCTGATCGGCCGCGGCGACTCCGTCGGCATGGTGCATTACCTGCGGGCTCTGCGCGGCGATACACGATTCGACGATGCAGACATGCGTGGGAAGTCAGCACTGGATTGTGCTGTCTACAAGATGCTGCGCGGTGAGCTCGATCCGCACTCCGTTGAGTCGAGGTTTGAGGCCTTCGCAACGATCGAAGAGAAGCAAGTCATGCATCGCGCGCGCGTCCTTGGAGGGAAGTTGCGCCAGGTGGAGAACGTCGCCAATGCTTAGTCGCCTGCTGCAATCCATCCAAGGCAAGTACTCGCCGCTGTCGAGGGCTGCGTCGGCCTTCCGCCCGTACCGTCTCGACTACTACGTCGCGCTTGCGGATCGACTCGAAGGCGCGGTGAGCGGCCGCGGCGGCTCACTGGCGAGCCTGTTCGAGCGTGACGCCGAACGCTACGCCGGAACACCTCGGGGCGTTTTGAGTGCTCATTGGGCCGACCAGTATCTGAATGCGGGTGCAACCATCGCTGACGCCTGGTCGGGTACCTTGCCTGACGACGAGGTCGCCTGCATTGCCGTCGCTGAGGAGAACGGCAATGCGGCGGTCATCACGGCGCTGCGAGACCTGGCCCGTGTGGGCAATGTCATCGCCAAGGCAAAGAAGGAGTTCATCAGCACGGCCGGCGTTGCACTGGTCGGAGCCTTCATCGCGTTCGCCATCGTTCTGGCGATGCCGTACTTCTTCAAGCCTGGCCTGCTCAAGTCGTTCAGTGGGGTCTCGCCACAGTATTTCGGCGCGATGACCCGGAACTACTTCGCTGTTTCCGATGGGATCGCGAGGTGGTGGCTCCCCGTTGTGATCGCTGTTGCTGCTGCGGTCTGGTGGGTTATCTGGGCACTGCCGAACTGGATCGGGCCGCTCCGCTCCACGTTCGACGACAAGTTCTTTGTCTTCCAACTGCACCGACAGTACCGCGGTGCGATGTTCCTGGCTACGTTCGCTTCCTTGACGAAGTCGAAGGCTGGAGAAGGCGACGGCTCAGTGACCAGCCAGCGGGATGCCCTCGTGGCACTTGAGCAGCGCGCGGTCCCATGGGTCAGCTGGAAGATCCGACAGATGGTCGAGCACATCGATGCTGAAGGCCTCTACGACGCCTCTGCGCTCGATGTCGGCATCGTGGACAAGGACATGTACTACCTGATCGCGGACGTCTATGACAGCAAGGGCATCGCGGCCGGGTTGACGGTGGCCGGGCTCCGCACAGAGCAGCAGGCGACAGAAACGATTGCGCGGCGCGCCAAGGTCATCCGGTTCCTGCTTCTCGGCATGTGCGTAGCCATCGTTCTCGCCGTCAACACATGGCAGCAACTCGTCGTGAGAGACCTCAGTCGAGCTATGCAGACCCAGTTCACGTCCGGGGGCTGAGGCCCTCTCTTCCTACCTTTCCCTCACTCCTACAAAAGGAACATCACCATGAAAGCCTCCAACTTCCGCTACTCGAAGGGCTTCAGTCTCGTCGAGCTGATGGTCGTCCTCGCCATCATCGGCATCCTGACTGCGCTGGCCACCCCGTCGATCAAGACGTTCTTGATGGAGGGCAAGGCCCCGGAGATCGCCAAGGTCGCGCAGGGTGTCATCGTGAAGGCACGCGCCGCGCGAACGACCGGTGATACCTGGGCGTCGGCGGCCGATGCGGAGTTGGTGAAGGTGGTCAACGCTGATTCGCGCGTCACGGTCCAGGGCTCCGGTGGTTCGGCCTCCGTCCTGCACGGCCTCGGCGATGGCGGCACGATCTCCTTCGCTCCGGGGACGATCAGCAACGCCAACGATGCCGGCCAGCTGACCTTCACGAACGTGCACGAGGCCGCCTGTGCGTCGCTTGCGAACGCGATGGGCACCTTCGTGGAAGTCATGACCGTGAA
>RXJW01000119.1 GCA_003963005.1 Burkholderiales bacterium | reverse complement strand
CAAAGACATCGACCAGGCCAAGGCCCTCAAGAGCGCGATTGAAGCCATGATGACGAAGGGCGGCACCGGCTCCATCACGGATGGCGGCACCATCGTCATCACGGACACCAAGGAGGCTGTCGACTCGATCAGCGCCTATATCGCTCAGGAGAACCGACGCATGGGCCGTCGGATCAAGCTGGTCTTCGAGGCGGTGGACGTTTCCACTGCCGACAGCGGCGAGCGTGCAGTGGACTGGTCGCTGGTCTATCAGCGCATCACTCAGAAGCTGACCGGCGATGTCACGTCGGCTCTGAACATCACGTCGCCCAAGCCGGTGACGGGTGCGACGGACGGTTCCATCTCCCTGGGCGTTCTGGGCAACACCCGGTTCAATGGGTCCACTGTCGTCTTGCAGGCGCTGCGAGAGATCGGCAACGTCGTGAATGTCACCCGCGTCCCGGTCCTCGCGATGAACCGTAGGCCGGTGCAGTTCGCAGTCCGTGAGACGTTCGACTACGTCAGCTCCATCCAGGTGAACACCGTGGCCTCCTCGGCGGGCACCACGACGGCGCCGCAGATCACCCAGAAGGATGAGACCGTTGGCACGGTGCTCACCATCATGCCCTCCGCGTTCGACGACGGTCAGGTCATGCTGGACATCGCCTACGACAACACGAACCTGCGAAGCCTGAAGCCGTACTCGGCTGGTTCGAGCAGCAGCACGACCAACACGGTCCAGCAGCGGACGATCGATGGCACGGGGACGGTGCAAAGCGTCTCCCTGCGCAGCGGGCAGACTCTGGTCATCAGCGGAATCGAGCGACGGACGGACAGTGTCCTGAAGTCCCGGCTTGATGACACGGTGCCATTGCTCGCCGGGGGCAGCGATCAGGCGAGCAAGAAGAAGAACACCGCGATCATCCTGGTGACGGCGGTCGCCGAGGACGGCATCTAAACGGGGGCAGCGATGCAACAAGCGACACTGCTTCCGGGCCTCGACGGGCAGACGTTCGTCGTCGGCCTTCAGTGGAAGCGAACTGTGGGCGCCACGGCCAGCGATGGCCGCGATGACGCTCGCAAGGTTGCAGCTGCGGCGAAGTCGACGCACATGCTGCTGGATCGCAGTCAGAGCGGCAAGGTTCGCGCAGTAGGCCATGGGTCCCTGGGCAAGAAGGCTCCCAACAAGGTCTACTCGCTTGCGGCCGCATTCGCATCTCAGTTCCAGTCCAAGGACAAGGTGCTGATAGCGTTGCAGCTCCGCGGTGAGGAAGACGACGACCCGAATCCGTTGGTTTGGATCTGCGCGGTCGTGGACGGCCTGGTGCTGCAGGGCACGGACGTGGTTGTGCCGATCGGCGACGTTGATCGCCGAGTGCAAGAGGCGACCAAGCGCTACCAGAACGGGGCGGTCGAGTTCTACGGCGATGTGCTTGATTCGTCGAGGGACGCCAGCCTTGGTGACCTCATGGGGCGCGCGCTGGCGAACCAGGCTGCTTGCCAGATGGAGAAGGTCGGCCGCTCGCTCGCGTTGCCGAAGCCGGTTCTGTTCGCAGCTGCAGGCCTGATCTTGCTGTTGGCTGGACGGGAGGGCCTGAGCTGGTACCAAAAGCGGGAGGCAGCCAGGCTGCGTGACATGGAGCTTGCTTCGCGCGCTCCGGAAGTGCCTCCCGAGGTGGCCTGGCGCAAGGCGGTCGAGGCCTGGGCGCAAACTACCGACGTGGCTCCTTCCGACTCGCTTTCCAGCCTCGCCGCGAGGTTGGGGGACTTGAGCCTGAACGTCGCGGACTGGTCGCTTGCTGCGGTCAAGTGTGACCGCAGCGGGCCTCGCTGGGACTGCCGTGCGTCGTACAAGCGAGACGTCGAGAAGAGGGCCGACAGTGCTTCCTTCCGAAAGGCGCTCCCCGCTGGCTGGTCCCCTACATGGAAGGGCATTGACGACGTAGATGTCGCGTTCGTTGTGCCAGGGCGCAGCGGGAAGATTGATCTGGCCTCCCTCGGAAGTGAGGAGCAAGTTCGCCTCGCTGTTCTGTCCGCGCTGCAGAGGTCATCGAAGGCGTTTGAGAGAAAGACGATCGATCAGTTCGCTGCGGTGAAGGTGGAAGCTCCCAAGCGGCCAGACGGGACGGCCTACGTCATGGACCCCAAGGCCATGAAGCCAGTCGTCGTCAGCGCTGGACTCACGCTTTCTGGCCCGATCCGCTCGGTTCTCGCTGTGTCGTCGCTGCCGGTGAGCTACTCGAGCATCAACCTAAGAGTCGGCCTGGACACCGAGCCGGGCCTGGCGAAGTCGGCGATCTATGTTGAAGAGGCCAAGGGTACTTTGTATGCGATTCACTAGTTCATCGACCCTTGCGGTCGCCATGCTCATGAGCGCCGCGTCCATTCCGGCGGTCGCCGCCGAGTCGGCGCCCTTGAAGCTGGACCACGTGCGTACGGTTGAGGACCTGCTGGCCGCAGAAGCGGCAGTGCTGCAGCAGAAGGCGAAGCCTGCCCCTGAGCCGAAGCGCTCGACTGTCTCTACGCCGGCGGATGTCGACGAATCGGTCTCCGTCGAGTCCCTATGGGGATACAGCGGCGCCAAGCGCGCCCTGGTGTCCGTGAATGGCGTACGGGCAACTGTCGCTGTCGGCGACCGGGTGGGCAAGTACACCGTTCGGCACATCGGTGCGGGGTGCGTCGCGCTGGAGTCGCCGCTGCCCAGCGGGAACGCCGGCAAGGGCAAGGCTCGACGCGACGGTCATAGGTCTGCTGCCGTCCAGTCACCCATGGATCGGGTCCAGAGCAAGACCGCATGCTTCAACGATGGGGCGTACCTGAGGCCCACTCCAGTCGTGTCCGCCGCACCAATCTCTACGGGAGCTGCTTCGCCTCTGCCTACTGTGCCGAGCCAGGCGGTGGTTCCGTCGCAGCCGGTGCAGACGTCGGCCGTTTCTCTGCCGAAGTAGGCCCACTCCGCAGTGCCCATCGAGGCCGTGGACGCTGCTGCGTCCGCGGCCTTTTCCCTTTGGCCCAGTGACGAACTGCTCGCGTTGCATCAGTTTCGGAAGGTCTTTCGTGAAATGAGCAGAAAGCGTGTCCAGAGGGGGTAGGTAACGCCATTTGACTTCAGGGCGCATTCCTACAGTGGTGGCGACCACTCTTAGAACCCGGACCCCATGGACCTCTTTCGGCGAATTACTGGCCAGGCCAAGCAGGCAGCGGAACCCCCGGTGATCCGCGCAACGCTTGGCACTCGGCCGGCGGCATCGCCGCAGGCCGTGGCTCCTGCCCCAGCAGCAGCCCCTGTCGCTGCACCAGCTACCGCTGGGAAGCTGGTGCTGCCGCGCTCCATGCAAGTCGCAGTAGAGCCGTCGGCATCTGGCGGCCTGGTGTGCGCGCCCTTCCTGATCGAATCGCGGGACGCCTTCGAGGCGCATGGGCTTCACTTCGGACTTCTTACGCAGCCCGGCATTCCCAGTTCGATGCGCTTCACTGTGCATGACAGCTTGGAAGCAAAGATCATCCCTGTCGCCCTCACTGGCCGTGAGAACGCCTGCCTGATCCTGGTCCATTCGGAGTACCGCGAGGGGCCCGAGATCGACGAGGTTGCTGCAGAGCTCACGCGGCGCGGCTGGAAGCTGAACCCCGAGTATCAGCTTGTCGTGGTCGACCCGACCTTGCTTGCAATCACGGCTCGCGGGGCTCCTGCGACAGGCCGCCTTCGCGCTCCGGCGGGGAAGGAGTCGAGCGATCTCTTCGAGATGTTCCGAGCGATCGTTACCTGGGGCCATGTCAACGGCGCTGCCGACATCGACTTCAAGTTCAACCGGCGCAGTGAAAGGTCGCAGGTTGGCTTCAGCATCGGGGGAATGTGGGTGTACCCCGAGCGCCACGAGATGCCCTCGGACCTGATGCGCAAGATGCTCTCGTCGGTGTATCAGCGAGGTAGCGGCCACGCCGAGTCCATCCTCGACATCAACATCGAGCAGGCGCTGAACATCGAGCTTGAGCTCAACGACCCCAGCCGAACCAACGTCGTGCTCCGCTGGGCCAGCATGGCAGCGGATGTGTACTACTGCGTCACGGTGCGGATCGTGGTGCAAGGCGGGGAGGGCGCGGTGAGCTTGGAAGGGCTCGGCTACCTGCCTCAGCAACTGGAGACCCTCAATCGGACGATGGTCGGTGACGGCGGGGCTATCGTCTTCTCTGGTCGGGTGAACAGCGGCAAGTCGACGACGCTCGACGCCCTCCTGAGCGGCCTCGATCCGACGGTCAAGATCGTCACCATCGAAGACCCGGTGGAGAAGATTCGCTTCTCACGGATCTGCAACACGGTAGCGCGTCCGCTTACCGGTCAGGCTTCGACGGTGCTGCGGTCCAAGCTGATGACGCTGAAGCGCACAGGCTTCAACGCGTTCTACCTCGGCGAGATTCGTGACCATGAGAGCGCGATGGCTGCGCAGGATTGCTTTCAGTCGGGCCAGCGGCTGTTCACCACCGTCCACGCATCTTCGGCGCGTGAGATTCCTTCGCGCCTCGCGGGGGTGGGCATTGAGCGCTCCGTACTGGCTTCGCCGGGCAACCTTCGGCTGCTGGTGTATCAGGCGCTGGTCCCCAAGACCTGCACTTGCGCCTTCCATCTGTCCGAGCTGTCCTCTGGTGGTGGAGACCGTGCTCCGTACTGGAAGCAGTACCGTGAGCGACTCCAGCGCCTTTTTGACTCGGACGTTGGCCTGGTGCGAGTTCGCAATCCTCACGGCTGCCCGCTGTGCACAGACCATGGCATTCCGGAGCTCTTTGGCTTCAAGGGGCGCACGGCGGTCTGCGAGATGCTGGAGCCGGACGAAGAGTTCTGCGAGCTGATCGGCCGCGCCGATTCCGTGGGAATGGTGCATTACCTACGCGCGCTGCGCGGGGACACCCGATTCGACGATCCGCAGATGCGAGGCAAGTCGGCATTGGACTGCGCGGTCTACAAGATGCTGCTTGGCGAACTCGATCCGCATTCCGTTGAGTCCCGTTTTGAGTCCTTCTCGACGATGGAAGAGAAGCAAGCCCAACATCGTGCGCGCGTCCTGGGAGGGAAGTTGCGCCAGGTGGAGATCGTCGCCAATGCTTAGTCGCCTGCTCCAATCCATTCAGGGCAAGTACTCCCCGCTGTCGAGAGCTGCCTCTGCCTTCCGCCCCTACCGCCTCGACTACTACGTCGCACTTGCGGATCGACTCGAAGGCGCCGTGAGCGGCCGCGGCGGCTCACTGGCGAGCCTGTTTGAGCGTGACGCCGAACGCTATGCCGGAACACCTCGGGGCGTTTTGAGCGCTCATTGGGCCGACCAGTATCTGAATGCGGGTGCAACCATCGCTGATGCCTGGTCGGGTACTTTGCCTGACGACGAGGTTGCCTGCATTGCCGTCGCTGAGGAGAACGGCAATGCAGCGGTCATCACGGCGCTGCGAGACCTGGCCCGTGTGGGCAATGTCATCGCCAAAGCAAAGAAGGAGTTCATCAGCACGGCCGGCGTTGCGCTGGTCGGCGCCTTCATCGCGTTCGCCATCGTTCTGGCAATGCCGTACTTCTTCAAGCCTGGCCTTCTGAAGTCGTTCAGTGGAGTCTCGCCGCAGTATTTCGGTACGATGACCCGGAACTACTTCGCTGTCTCCGATGGGATCGCGAGGTGGTGGCTCCCCGTTGTGATCGCTGTTGCCGCTGCGGTCTGGTGGGTTATCTGGGCACTGCCGAACTGGATCGGGCCTCTCCGCTCCACGTTTGATGACAAGTTCTTTGTCTTCCAACTGCACCGCCAGTACCGCGGTGCGATGTTCCTAGCTACGTTCGCTTCCTTGACGAAGTCGAAGGCCGGAGAAGGCGACGGCTCAGTGACCAGTCAGCGGGACGCGCTGGTGGCGCTCGAGCAGCGCGCGGTCCCATGGGTCAGCTGGAAGATCCGACAGATGGTCGAGCACATCGATGCCGAAGGCCTCTACGACGCTTCTGCGCTCGATGTCGGCATTGTGGACAAGGACATGTACTACCTGATCGCGGATGTCTATGACAGCAAGGGCATCGCGGCCGGCCTGACGGTGGCCGGGCTCCGCACAGAGCAGCAGGCGACGGAAACGATTGCGCGGCGCGCCAAGGTCATCCGGTTCTTGCTCCTCGGCATGTGCGTGGCCATCGTTCTCGCTGTCAACACGTGGCAGCAACTCGTGGTGCGAGACCTCAGTCGAGCCATGCAGACCCAGTTCACGTCCGGGGGCTAAGGCCCTCTCTTCCTACCTTTCCCTCACTCCTACAAAAGGAACATCACCATGAAAGCCACCAACTCCCGTTACTCGAAGGGCTTCAGTCTCGTCGAGCTGATGGTCGTCCTCGCCATCATCGGCATCCTGACTGCGCTGGCCACTCCGTCGATCAAGACGTTTTTGATGGAGGGCAAGGCCCCGGAGATCGCCAAGGTCGCGCAGGGAGTCATCGTGAAGGCACGCGCCGCGCGAACGACCGGTGATACATGGGCGTCGGCGGCCGATGCGGAGTTGGTGAAGGTGGTCAACGCTGACTCGCGCGTCACGGTCCAGGGCTCCGGTGGCTCGGCCTCAGTCCTGCACGGCCTCGGCGATGGCGGCACGATCTCCTTCGCTCCCGGAACGATCAGCAACGCTAACGATGCCGGCCAGCTGACCTTCACGAACGTGCACGAGGCCGCCTGTGCGTCGCTTGCGAACGCGATGGGCACCTTCGTGGAAGTCATGACCGTGAA
>RXJW01000024.1 GCA_003963005.1 Burkholderiales bacterium | reverse complement strand
GGCTTGTTCGGGGCGTAGCGCAGCCTGGTAGCGCATCTGCTTTGGGAGCAGAGGGTCGCGAGTTCGAATCCCGCCGCCCCGACCAAACCTCTTCATGAACCCGCCCCTGGCCCGTCCAGCGGCGGGTTCTGTCTTTTTTGAAGCCCCCGATCCAGGGGCTCCGGACCGTGTTTGTCCCCCGGGCATCCCCGAGGGCCGACCGAGCGGTCGGCCGGGACAATCCGCAGCTTTGTTTCAACCCCCGGCCGCGCCACAAGCGCCGCCCGAGATTCCATGGCCATTCAACACCTGACCGACGAGCAGATCGCCACCTGGAGCCGTGCCCAAAAGGACGAGTGGTGGTTCAAGAACGTCTTCCGCGGCGACATGGCGCAGCTGACCCTGCGCTCCGGCCTCACCGGCTTCCTGCTCGGCGGCGTGCTCTCCTCCACTGGGCTGTACATCGGGGCCAAGACCGGCATCTCCCTGGGCGTTGGCCTGACGTCCGTTATCCTCGCCTTCGCGCTGTTCCGTGCGCTGCATGCGGCGGGCATGGCCCAGGACTACACCATCCTCGAAAACAACTGCACGCAGTCCATCGCGACCGCGGCCGGCTACGTGACGACGGCGCTGATCTCGAGCCTGCCGGCTTACATGCTGGTGTCCGGCCATGTGCCGACCTGGTGGCAGATCGGCATCTGGATGTTCCTGGTGTCGCTCATCGGCGTGCTGCTGGCCTTCCCGCTGAAGCGCCGCTTCATCAACGAAGACCAGGCGCCGTTCCCCGAGGGCCGCGCCTGCGGCGTCGTGCTGGATTCGCTCTACCACGGTCAGGGCAACGAGGGTGTCTTCAAAGCCAAGCTGCTGGGCTGGGTGGCCGGCGGCGCGGCTTTGCTGCAGGGCATCTGCGGCGAGGGCTGGATGAAGCTCGTGCAGTTCAAGATCCTGATGATGGACAAGTGGGCGGGCATGACCGAACCCTGGCACCTGCATGACCGCATCGACGACTACTACTACGCCTGGGCCGTCAAGGCACACGGCTTCATCCCGAGCATCCTGGGCACCGACTTCCGCACGCTGGGCCTGCGCCTGGTGGTGGACGCCGCGCTGATCGGCACAGGCGGCCTGATGGGCCTGGCGATTGCCGCCAGCTGCTTCCTGGGGGCCTTCGTGAACTTCGTGCTGCTCGCGCCGGTCATGATCCAGATCGGAGACATCGCGCCGCGCCTGGGCCCGAACGGCGTGCCGGTGGCGCTGAGCCGCGTGGAGATCGTGAATCAGTGGTCGCTCTGGTGGGGCGTCACGATGATGGTCGTGGGCGCGCTGGTGTCGCTGCTGGCCAAGCCGGAGATTTTCAAGAGCGCCTTCAAGCGCAAGGCTCCGAAGGCCCCGGGCGCGAACAGCGACCTGCTCAAGGACATCGAGGTGCCGCTGTGGATCTCCTGGGTCGGCGTGCCGATCATCAGCCTGATGGGCTGCTATGCCACCCATGCCTTCTTCGGCGTGCCGCTGTGGCTGACCATCGTGTCACTGCCGCTCATCTTCGTGCTGACGGTCATCTGCACCAACTCGATGGCGCTGACGTCGTGGACTCCGACCGGCGCCCTGTCCAAGATCACCCAGTTCTCGATGGGCGCCCTGGACCGCAGCAACCCGGGCTCCAACCTGCTGCCCGCGGGCATGACGGCGGAAGTCGCCTCCAACGCCGCCAACCTGCTGTCCGACATCAAGCCGGGCTACATGCTCGGCGGCAAGCCGCGTCACCAGGCCATCGGCCACATCATCGGCAACCTGGCCGGCGTGATGGTCTGCGTGCCGCTGTTCTTCCTGCTGTTCATCAAGCCGGATGCCAACGGCGTGAATTCGGCGGCCAACATGGTGTCCGACCAGTTCGGCTTCCCCGCCGCGCTGCAGTGGAAGGGCGTGGCCGACATCATCGCCAAGGGGCTGAAGAGCCTGCCCACGTCGGCATTGATCTCGATGGCCGTGGCAGCCGTCGCCGCGGTGGTCATCGAAGTCACCCGCATCGCGACCAAGGGCCGCTTCGGCGTGTCGGCCGTGGCCATCGGCCTGGGCGTGACCCTGCCGCCGCAGGCGACCTTCATGATGTTCGTCGGCGCCCTGCTGTTCTGGGTCATGGGCCGCAAGCACAAGAAGGCACCCGGCACGCGTGGCTACCAGATCTGGGTGGAAGGCATGGAGCCGATCTGCGCCGGCCTGATCTCCGGCGCCGCGTTGATGGGTATCGGCGACGCGATCATCGGCGTGCTCATCTGATAATCCCGCGTTCAGCCTGTCCGTAGCTCAACTGGATAGAGCAGCTGCCTTCTAAGCAGCAGGTCGGGGGTTCGAGTCCCTCCGGACAGGCCAAGCCCCCCAAAAGCGCCCCGTTCCCCAGGAACCGGGCGTTTTTTCATGCCCGCGCCTGATCTGGCGTCGCGGCTATCCCCCTTCGGAGGGAGAAGGGGGGAGAAGCCCCCCACCGCCCCCCCTTCGGCACCCCCTCCGGCCGATACCTTGTTCACGCCCTGCGGCCGAGACTGCGTTCATCGACATCGGAGATGCCATGAACGTCCAACTCGCCACACTCGCGCAAGCCTCCGTGCTGCAGCTGCGCGACGCCATCCGCCGCGTCACCAGCGCGCACGCCCACACCGCCGAAGAACTGCTGCAGGACGAGTTCCTGGCCGGCGTCGAAGCCAGCGACGCCAGCTGGGCCGACTGGCAGGAAACCCATTTCGACGTGAGGCAGTTCGATGTCTGATGCTCAACGCAGCCCGTGGACCGAGGCGCCACGCATCAACCACTGGGTGTACGAAGCCGTCCCCGGCCAGATCAAGGGTTATGACGGCCAGGGCCGGGTGATGATGGCCATCGAGACCGATGCGCAATTTGCGCAGCGCCTGGTGGAGGCCTTCGGGTCCATCTTCAAGCCGCGGGGCAGCGCGACCGAGGCGTCCGTCACCGTCCGGTGAGCCGCCCCGCTAGGGCAGCTGCGCCAGCATCGTGGCTTCCGTGGCCTCGTCCCAGGCCAACGGGTAGAGCGTGCGGGCAGCGCCCAGGCGCTCCGGCCGGCCGCCCCACAGCGAGATCTGCTCCCGGATGCTCGCGAAATCGATGCTCATCAGCACCGCCGGGGCGTCCACCCGCGGGTTGTGCCGGGCGGCGGTCATCGGCACCAGGCCCAGGCAGCGGCGGTAGAAGCCGACATGGCGCGGGTTCACCTCGATGACCAGGCGGTCACAGCCCGCCCGCCGGTGGGCGTGCAGGTAGCCCAGGTGGAAGATCTGGGCGAGCACGCGCTTCGGGTCGTGCGAGTGGCGGTCCACGGCCAGCCCGCCGAATTCACACAGCGAGTCGCCGTCGGAGCGCCACTCGTTCAGCTCGTGGGCAAACAGCAGGTCCGCGTGCAGGCCCGCGGGGCCGTCGAAGCGCACTGACAGTGTGCCCACGATCCGCTCGCTTGCCCGGTCGCGGGCCGTGCAGACGACGTCGCCGTGTTCGCGCCGGCTGCTGAAGCGCTCGCGCGACACGGCCAGGCCCCGCTCGCCGTAGCGGCGGGCCACGAGATCGAGCGCATCACCGTCCAGGTGGCCGAAGCCGCTGTCCAGGGCGAGCGGTGCGTCGACCGGAGCCGGCGGGGAGACGCGGCGCTGCGCATCGAGAGTCGGGACCATCACTGCATCCTTGGCTGCGCCTGATTGCGCGGGCCGCAGTCTAGGGACGGCAGCTGCCGATCGGAGCGGGTCTCACAGACCGATACACCGGACACATCGGCGGCCGGGCGTTTTGCACGATCCGCGCTCGTCCAGCGGGTGATTCTGTAAGGCAATGTGTGCCGATTTCCCCTTTATCCATCGGGCCTAACGCGGCGTCTCGTCCTACACGCAAGTGCCTGTCGGTGGCCTAGAGTGGTGATGGGTTGAGAGCCCCCTGCTATTCCTCCCTGAGCAGGCGTTCTGCCGTGACAGCGGTAGACGGTTTGAACCCCGGCGCGGTGCGTCGGGGTTCTTTTTTTCTTGGCGCCGTCCTGGGTCTTCGGGGCTTCGCCCTCACGCCCGGGCGTCGAAGCTGCTAGTCTCCCGCGCGGCCGCTCACGCAGAAGCGGCGCTGGAGGGACAGGCATGGCGGAATTGACGGTCAACGGCAAGCGGGTGCAGTTCGAGGCGGACGCCGACACCCCGCTGCTCTGGGTGCTGCGCGAGCAGCTGAGCCTCACCGGCACCAAGTACGGCTGCGGCGTCGCGCAGTGCGGTGCGTGCACGGTGCACATCGACGGCGCCCCGGTGCGCAGCTGCGTGATGCCGGCCTCGGCACTCACGCCGGCACAGAAGATCACCACCATCGAGGGCCTGGCGCCCAACGCCTCGCACCCCTTGCAGAAGGCCTGGGACGCGCTGGACGTGCCGCAGTGCGGCTTCTGCCAGAGCGGCATGCTGATGGCCGCGGCCGCGCTGCTGAAGACCAAGCCGAAACCGACCGACGCCGACATCGATGCGGCGATGACCAACATCTGCCGCTGCGGCACCTACAACCGCGTGCGGGCCGCCATCCACCTGGCCGCCGGTCAACTGCAGCGCAAGCAGATTCCCATCGTCATCGAAGGAGGCCAGGCATGAGCGCCGATGCGAAGCCGGCCCAGCGCCGGGCCGCCCCAAGCGGGGCCAGCATCCCTTCGCGGGATCGTTCGTCGTACCCGCCGAACGAGGGGCCGAAGCTCTCCCGCCGGGGGTTCCTGAGTACGACGTCCGCCGTGGGCGGCGGGCTGATGGTGGGCTTCCATGTGCCCGGGCTCGCCCAGCCCGCGGGTGGCGCCGATGCCGAGCTGAACGCCTGGGTGCAGGTGCTGCCGGACGAGACCGTCCTCATCCGTATCGCCCGCTCGGAGATGGGTCAGGGCACGCTGACCGGGCTGGCTCAGCTCGTGGCCGAGGAACTGGAATGCGACTGGGCCCGTGTGAAGACCGAGTACCCGACGCCGGGGCAGAACCTCGCGCGTAACCGCGCCTGGGGCAGCATGAGCACCGGCGGCAGCCGAGGCATCCGCGAGTCGAATGAGTACGTCCGCAAGGGCGGGGCGCTGGCGCGGGCGCTTCTGGTCCAGGCGGCGGCCAACCGCTGGAATGTGAGCGTCGTCGAGTGCACGACGGCGGCCGGTTTCGTGCAGCATGGCAGCAAGAAGCTGAGTTATGGCCAGTTGGCCGCTGAGGCGGCCAGGCTCGCGCCGCCGGCCGACATCCCGCTCAAGCCGGCGTCTGCCTGGACGTTGGCCGGCCGGCCACTCAAGCGGCTGGACACCCGGGCCAAACTGGACGGTTCACAGGTCTACGGTCTGGACCTGAAGCTGCCCGGCTTGCTCAATGCGGCCATCAAGGACTGCCCGATCTTCGGTGGCAAGGTGAAGAGCTTCGACGCGGCCGCGGTGCTCAGCCGGCCCGGGGTGAAGAAGGTCGTCCAGGTGGGCGACTCGGCGGTGGCGGTGGTGGCGGACACCTGGTGGCGTGCCAAGACCGCGCTGGAGGCCTTGCCCATCGTCTGGGATGAGGGCCCGAACGCCGCGCAGAACAGTGCGGACACCGCCGCCGTGCTCAAGGTCGGCCTGGACGCACCCGATGCCGCCATCGGCAGCAGCCAGGGCGACGCCAAGGCGGCGCTCGCGGGGGCCGCCCGTCGGGTGGAGGCGGTCTACAGCTACCCGCACCAGAACCACGCCACGATGGAGGTGATGAACGCCACCGCCCTCATCACCCCTGCAAAGCCCGGGACGCCGGAGCGCTGCGAGGTCTGGACGCCCACGCAGAACGGTGAAGCCGCGCTGGCTGCGGCTGCGGAGGCTTCCGGCCTGCCGCCCGCGCAGTGCGAGGTCTACAAGCTGCACCTGGGTGGCGGCTTCGGCCGGCGCGGTGCGGTGCACGACTGGGTGCGCCAGGCGGTGGCCATCGCCAAGGAGCTGCCCGGCACGCCGGTCAAGCTGATCTGGAGCCGCGAGGAAGACATGCTGCACGGCCGCTACCACCCGGTCACGCAGTGCAAGCTGACGGCAGGCCTGGACGCCGCCGGCAAGCTCACCGCGCTGCACATGCGCATCTCGGGCCAGAGCATCATCGCGGGCATCTTTCCGCAGAACATCAAGGACGGGAAGGACCCGGTCGTCTTCCAGGGCCTGAACGCCGGCGGTGCCGAGGGCGCGCTCGGCTATGCGGTGCCGAACCTGCTCATCGACCATGCCATGCGCAACCCGGCCGTGCCGCCGGGCTTCTGGCGCGGCGTGAACCTGAACCAGAACGCGGTCTACCTGGAGTGCTTCCTCGACGAAGTGGCCCACGCCGCGAAGCGCGATCCGCTGGAGCTCCGCCGCGAGCTGCTGGCCAACTCGCCCAAGCATCTGGCGGTGCTGAACGCGGTGGCGGCCAAGGCCGGCTGGGGCAAGCCGCGCGCCAAGGGGCGCCATCTGGGCCTGGCCCAGATCATGGGCTTCGGCAGCTATGTGGCGGCCTGTGCCGAGGTGTCGGTCAGCAGGAAGGGGGAGCTGAAGATCCACCGCATCGTGGCCGCGACCGACCCGGGTCATGCCGTCAACCCGCAGCAGATCGCTGCGCAGGTGGAGGGCAGCTTCGTCTACGGTCTGTCCGCGGCGCTGTTCGGCGAGATCACGATCAAGGACGGTCGCGTCGAGCAGCAGAACTTCGACACCTACCCGGTGCTGAAGATGGCCGACATGCCCGCCGTCGAGACGATCTGCATGCCCTCGGGCGGCTTCTGGGGTGGCGTGGGCGAGCCGACGATCGCGGTGGCTGCGCCCGCGGTGCTCAACGCGATCTTCGCAGCCACCGGCAAGCGCATCCGCGACCTGCCGCTGCGCAAGCATTCGCTGGCCTGATGCGGGCGCTGCTGGCCTTCGCGTTGATCGCCAGCGCGCAGGCCGGCGACGTGGCGCGCGGTCGTGCCCTCGTGGCTGACCGCACCCAAAGCCTGTGCCTGCTGTGCCACAGCCTCACGGCGGCCGGCGACCCCAACCAGGGCAACCTCGCGCCGCCGCTTCAGTCGGCGGCCCGCCTGGCGCCGCAGGACCTGCGCGAGCGCATCGCCGACATGCGCCGCTTCAACGCGGCCACCGTCATGCCACCGTTCCGCTCCACCGACGGCCTGCGCGACGTGGCGCCCGCCTGGCAGGGGCGGGCCGCGCTCACCGAGCAGCAGCTCGACGACATCGTGGCCTACCTGCGGTCGCTCGATTCGCGATGAAGCGGCGCGATGTGGTCATCAGCGCGGCGGCATGGGCGCTGCTGCCCCAGGCCCGCGCGACCGACGCGGCCCTGCAGGCTGCCATCCGGGCCTGGGCCGGCCGGGACCCGGTGCCGGGCGCACTCCAGATCGACATGGCTGCGCTGGTCGAGAACGGCAACGCCGTGCCCGTGCGCGTCGCGGCGCACGAGCCCGTGGTGGGCCTGGCGCTGTTCACGCCGCTGAACCCGGAGCCCGAGGTCGTGCACGCCAGCTTCGGCCCGGCCGTGGCCAGGCCCGAGTTCAGCACCCGCATGCGCCTGGCCCGCAGCCAGCGCATCGTGGCCGTGGCGAAGGCGGCCGACGGCCGCTGCTGGCAGACCGGGCTGGACGTGATCGTCACGCTCGCCGCGTGCGTGGAGGGCTGATGGCGACGCGCGCGGTCATCACGCTGCCGGCGGTCGTCCAGCCGGGCCAGGCGTTCGAAGTGCGCGCCACGGTGGCCCATGCGATGGAAACCGGCTACCGCGCCGACGATGCCGGCGCCCGCCTGCCGCGTGACCTCGTGCGCCGCGTCGAGTGCCGGCTGGACGGGGAGCTGGTCTTCGCGGCGGACCTGTTCGCGGCCGTCTCGGCCAACCCCTACCTGTCGTTCTGGATGCAGGCCACGCAATCCGGCGAGCTGAGCTTCGTCTGGCGGGGCGACAACGGCTTCGAGCACCGCGAGGTGCGCCGCCTGGCGGTCGGATGAAGGCGCTGCTGCTGGCACTGTGCCTGGCGGCGCTGCCGGCTGCCGCGGATGACCGCCGCTCGGGCCGCGACACCATGAGCCCGGCGCTGCGCACGCTGCAGGCCGATGACGGCCAGCACCCGGCCCAGCTCGCGCTGGCCCTCGGCCGTGAGCAGTGGGCCGCTGGCGCCACCGCCTGTGCCGCGTGCCATGGCGAGCCCGAGCGCCTGCGCGGTGCGGCCACGCGCTACCCCGCGTGGGACCGCGGCCTGCTCGACCTGCCGGGCCGCATCCAGCGCTGCCGCGTGCAGCACCAGAAACTGCCGGCCTGGGCGCCGGAAGCCGAGCCCCTGCTGGCCCTGGCCGCGCTCGTGGCCCAGCAGTCGCGCGGCCTGCCGCTGCAGCCACCGGTGGGGCCGGAGCTGGACGCCGCGGCCGCCCGCGGCCAGCGCCTCTTCCACACGCGCATGGGGGCGCTGAACCTCTCCTGCGCGCAGTGCCACGACGAGCGCGCCGGCCTGCGGCTGGGGGGCAGCCTGATCCCGCAGGGGCATGCCGACGACTACCCCGTCTACCGCCTGGAGTGGCAGTCGCTGGGCAGCCTGCAGCGCCGCCTGCGGGGCTGCCTGAGCGGCGTGCGGGCCACCGTGTGGGACTGGGACAGCGCCGAGCTGTTGGCGCTGGAGGTCTACCTGTCCCGCCGCTCCGCCGGGCTGACGATGCAGCCCCCCGGCGTGCGGCCCTGAAGCGGCCGAGGCGGCAGTAAGCTCCGGCCGTCCGAGGGAGGGTTCATGCGACTGTCGATGTGGATGCTGCTGTGCAGCCTGGCGCTCTTGAGCCCAGCCGTGCACGCGACCGAGGAAGCCGACCTGCTCGTCAACCAGCGCAAGGTGGTGACGCTGCGCGCCACGCTCAAGGGCGAGACCCCTGCCGAGCGGGTGCAGGCGGCGAAGGAGGCGCTGGCCACGGCGCTGCAGGCCGAGGGGGCGGATCGCTTCGAGCGCCAGCCCGTGCCGGGTGAAGCGCCCGGCGTGCGCCTGCTGGTGAACGGCGTCGTGGTGGTCAACCTCATGCCGGACGACCTAGGCGGTGCGCAGGCCGGCGTGCTGCTCGACGCGGCGGCGCTGGATGCCGAGCGGCGCCTGCGCGCCGCGGTGGCCGAACTGCGCGAGGCGCGCGACCCGCGTCGCTGGGCGATCGGAGTCGGCATCTCGCTGCTGGCCACGGCAGTCGCCTGGGGCTTGCTCAAGGGGCTGGCCGCCGGGCGCCGGCGCCTGCTGCGGCATGCGGCACGCCGGCTCGGCGACCCGACGGGCGCCGCCTCCCGGCCGTGGTGGCAGGTGTCCGGCGAGCATGCGATCGCGGTGCTGCGTGGCGCGGCGGGCTTGCTGAGCTGGGTCGTGGTCCTGGTGGTGCTGGATGTCTGGGCGAGCACCGTGCTGCGCCAGTTCGCGCCGACCCGCGTCTGGGGCGAGCGTGCCGGCGACTGGCTGCTGGCGCAGTTGCTGGACCTGGTGCGGGCCGCGGCGGGGGCGGTGCCGGGCTTGATCACGGCGGGGCTGATCTTCCTGCTCGCCCGTGGCGTGCTGCGCGTCGTGCATGCCGTGCTGGAGCGTGTCGCGCGGGGCGAGATCGAACTCGCCGGCCTGGATGCCGACACGGCCGGCCCCACCCGGCGGCTGGCGGCGATCGTCATCGGGCTGTTCGCGCTGGCGATGGCCTACCCCTACCTGCCGGGCGCCAGCACCGAGGCCTTCAAGGGCGTGACCGTGCTTGCCGGCCTGATGGTGTCGCTCGGCGCTTCGGGCGTGGTGGGGCAGGTGATGGCGGGCCTCTCGCTGATGTACTCCCGCGCGCTGCGCGTGGGCGAGTACGTGCGCATCGGCGAGGTGGAGGGCACGGTCACGCACCTGGGCATGTTCTCCACGCGGCTGCACACCGGGCTGGGCGAGGAGGTGAGCCTGCCGAATGCCGTGGTGTTCAGCCAGCCGGTGCGCAACTTCTCGCGGCTGGTCGAGCAGGATGGCCAGTTCATGCTGCACGCCGCCGTCACCATCGGCTACGCCACGCCCTGGCGCCAGGTGCACGCGATGCTGCTGGAGGCCGCACGGCGCACGCCGGGCGTGCTGCAGGAGCCGGCGCCCTACGTGGTACAGACGGCGCTGAGCGACTTCTACGTGGAGTACCGCCTGTGCGCGCAGGGCAGCCGCTCGGCACCACGCCGCCGGGCCGAGGCCATGAGCCAGCTGCATGCGCACATCCAGGACGTGTTCAACGAGAACAGCGTGCAGATCATGTCGCCGCACTACCGGGGTGACCCGGCCGAACCGCAGGTGGTGCCGGCCGGGCCGTGGTTCCCGGCGGAGTCCGGCCCGCTCACGCCGCCGCGCTGACGGAAGTCAAGCCCGCCAGGGGTGTTTGCCTGTCCCCTGCATGGGTTCCTCTCGCTTGAGGACGGGGCGGACATCGTCCCTAGGAAGCAGGATGACCGCGCCAAGACCCTCTTCCTAGGATGGCCTCGCCCTGGGTCCTCCGGGGCAGGAGACCCGGGTGAGCCACCTGACCACGCGAGGCGCCTGATGGCGCAATACGCAGCCATCCGCGCGGTGGGCGAAAGCGTGCTGGCGCTGATGCGCGAGGCCTGCCCCGTGGCCGACCTGCAGCTCGGCGCGTCGCCCAAGTTCGACCTGGCCTCGCTGGGCAGCCTGACCGAGGGCGCCGCGGCGCCGCCCGAGGGCTTCTACCTGATCCTGTGGCGCGTGGGCATCGGCGGCTCACCGCGGAACCTGCCGCCACGCCGGGCGCGCGACGGCAAGCTCTACAAGCCCTCGCTGCCCGTGGACCTGTACTTCCTGATGCTGCCCATCGCCACCACGGCCGACAAGCAGACGCAGATGCTCGGCTGGGCGATGGCCTTCCTGCACCAGCTGCCGGTGCTCAGCGGCGAGGTCATCAACCGCTACACCAAGGGTAGCCCGAGCGTGTTCCAGCCGGAGGAGACGGTCGAGCTGATCGCCGACCCGCTGGGCACGGCCGACTACCTCTCGCTGTGGGACCGCGTGAAGGGCGGCCTGCAGGCCGGCATGACCTATGTGGCGCGCATGGTGCTGCTGGACATCGACCAGCTGCAGCCCACCGGCGCGCCGGTCACCGAGCGGCGATTCGGCGTCGGCACACCCGGAGGGTTGGCCTGATGGTCGCGACGCTGCTGCGCCCCCCGCAGGAGGGCCTGCTGCTGCCCGCCGGGCCGGGCCTGGCGTTCATCGACAGCGCGACGGGCCAGCCCGTCGTGGACGGGCTGCGCCTGAGCCTGCTGCTGCGCCGCGGCGGGCGGCTGCTGGGCCGTGCGGTGGCGTCCGCCAGCGGTGCCTGGCACTGGCCCGATCTGGACGACCGCTGGCGCCAGGCCGCGCCGGGCGACCCGGTGCTGGCCGATGTCGTCGTGCGCGACCTGCTCGACCGCTTCCTGCCGCTGAGCCTGCCCTGGCCGCTGCCCGCCATTCCCGCCGGTCAGATCACCGCGGTCACCGTGCTCGGCAGCGCGCGGCTGTTGCAGGTGAGCCTGCTGTCGGCACCCGGCCGGCGTGCGCCGCCCGGCATGGTGAGCGTGTTCGGTCAGCTGGTGGGCCAGGCCAGCGGCCAGCCCGTCGCCTGGGCGCGCATTCGCTTCACCGACACCGACAGCCGGGTGCATGAAGGCAGCACCGACGCGGAAGGGCGCCTCGCCCTGCACCTGGCCGGCCCGCGGCCGCAGCGCCCCGCCGCGCCGGCGCCGCAGCTGTCGGTGTTCTCGGCCCCCGCGCTCGGCACGGCGTCACTCGGCCTGGGCGCGCCCGACGTGCTGGCCTTCGCCAGCCAGCCCGCCGCCGTGGCGCTGGCGGATGCCGGCGGCGCCACGCCCTATGCCCCCCCTGTTTTCAACCCCGGCGAGCCGCTGATCCTCGCCACCCTGGGCCTGCCCGCGACGCAGCGCGAGCTGCGGCTGGCCGGCCTCTGATCCGCCCCAGAAGGAGACCGTCATGCCCGAATATCTTGCGCCCGGTGTGTTCGTCGAGGAGGTGTCCTTCCGATCGAAGTCCATCGAGGGCGTCAGCACCACGACCACCGGTTTCATCGGTCCCTGCCGCTATGGCCCGGTGACCGAGGCGCCGGACATCCTCACCAGCCTCACCGAGTTCGAGCGCAGCTACGGCGACGGCAACCCGCTCGGCTTCGGTGCCGACGGCAGCACGACCAGCGCCAACTACCTGCGTCATGCGGTGGCGAGCTTCTTCGAGGAAGGCGGCAAGCGGCTGTACGTGAGCCGCGTGTTCCGCCCGCGCGGCGGCAGCTACCCGACCAACCTCGACACCGCCGTGGGCGCGACGCCCTACGCCGATGGCCATGCGCGCCTGGCAGTGGGCGGCGGCAACCAGTTCCGCATCGTCGCGCGCTACCCCGGGGCCTACGGCAACCTGCAGGTGCGCTTCGGCATCAAGCTCGGGCCCAATGTGCTGGGCGCGCTGCCGGACCCGGGCGGCGGTGGCGGGCTCATTGCCACGCTGGCCAACCTGGCTGATGGCGACGTGGTCTGGATCACCACGGCCAGTGCCGCGCTGAACACACCGGCCACCGGCGCCAACCCGCCCGCGGCGGTGCGCAGCATCACGGACCTGCCGCTGTATGTGGCGCACAAGAGCGTCACGGGCACGTGGACCTTCAGCGCCGGGGTGGCGCCGGCGGGAACGGCACCGGGGGCCACCACGTTCACGCTCGCCGACTTCGCGCTCACGTTGACCCCGGGCACGGGTGACGCCATCCGCCCCGTCACGCTGAGCCTGGAGGTGCTGACCGCCGACGGCCGCTCGCTCGGGGCCTGGAGTGGCCTGCCGCTGGAGCCTGCGCACAAGACGGCCGGCGTTCCCGACGGCATCTTCGACCTGTTCAGCCTGAACGGCGCCAGCAGCGCCGGCCTGCCCATCGTGCTGCTCAACGGCAGCGCCCCGGCGACCAACCTGATCGACAACGGCAGCACGCTGCTGCAGGCGCTCGACGCACTCAGCACCGGGCTGGATCTGAAGATCACCCAGATCGAATGGGACGACGCCACGCAGAACGAACTGGGTGCGCTGCGCCGCAAGTTCGAGCGCGGCCTCGTGGCCGTGGCCTGGCTGGCCGGCGGCAACGACGGCCTGCTGCCCGGCCGTGCCGAGTACGAAGGGCGCGCCGATCCCACGCAGGACTACGCCACGGGCCTGAAGCAGTTCGAGTCCATCGAGGACATCTCCATCGTCGCCGCGCCGGGTTCCACCTGGGCGGCGAGCACGCGGCCGGATGACGTCGCGGCCATCACCAACCTGCTGATCGCCCATGCCGAGCACATGCGCTACCGCATCGCCGTGCTCGACTCGCACGAGAGCATGAAGATCGCCGACGTCCGCAAGCTCAAGGCCAAGCTCGACAGCAAGTACGCGGCGCTCTACTACCCGTGGGTCACGGTCTTCGACGGCGTCACGCGCCAGCCGCTGAACCTGCCGCCCTCGGGCTTCGTCGCCGGCATCTATGCCCGCAACGACACCGAGCGCGGCGTCTACAAGGCGCCGGCCAACGAGGTGGTGCGCGGGGCAATCGGCTTCGAGACGTTGATCAACACCGCGCAGCAGGAGGTGCTGAATCCCGAGGGCATCAATTGCTTCCGGTTCTTCGAGGGCCGCGGCAACCGGCTCTGGGGTGCACGCACGATCAGCTCCGACCCCGAGTGGAAGTACGTCAACCTGCGCCGCTACTTCGCCTACCTGGAGCGCTCCATCGACAAGGGCACGCAGTGGGCGGTGTTCGAGCCCAACGGCGAGGCGCTCTGGGCCAATGTGCGGGCCACGATCCGCGATTTCCTCGTCAACGAATGGGCCAACGGCGCGCTGCTCGGCGACAAGCCGGAGAAGGCCTTCTTCGTGCGCTGCGACCGCTCCACGATGACGCAGAACGACCTGGACAACGGGCGGCTGGTCTGCCTGATCGGGGTGGCGCCGCTCAAGCCCGCCGAGTTCGTCATCTTCCGCATCGGTCAATGGACCGCGGACCAAAAGTCTTGAACTAGGAGCCCACCATGGCCGTCGTTCGTGATCGCCCCTATGTGCAATTCAACTTCCACGTCAACCTCGGCGACGGGGTGACCAACACGCCGCAGGCCGGCTTCCAGGAGGTCAGCGGCATCGGGATGGAAGTGACCATCACCGAGTACCGCCCGGGCAACTACGCCTTCAACAACGTCATCAAGACGGCTGGCCTGAACAAGGCCACCGACGTGACGATGAAGCGTGGCGTCATCGGCTCGCTGGACCTCTACAAATGGCTCGACGACGTGCGCAACGGCTCCACCAACGGGCTGCGCACCGTCACCGTCGAGCTCAAGAACGAGGACCGCAGCCAGACCGTGCAGACCTGGCGCCTGATCAACGCCCGGATCATGAAGCACGTGTCCGGCCCGTTCAACGCCAAGGGCACCGACGTGGCGATGGAAGAGCTCACGCTCTCCTACGAACGCCTCGAGATGGAGTGAGGCGAGCCGTGGCCGCCGGTGTGCGCATCGTGGACGACCCGTCGCCCGGGGGTGACGGCATGCCGGTCATGGATGTGCCCGTGTTCATCGGCTTCGCCGCCCGCGGGCCGGTGCAGCGGCCTGTCGCGCTGGACAGCGCCGAGGCCTACACAGCGGTGTTCGGCGGCGTGCTGGACCTCGTGCAGGCGGGCGATGACCCGGCGCAGCGCGTCGTGGCGCACCTGCCGGCGGCGGTCGAGACCTTCTTTGCCGCGGGTGGCCGGCGTTGCCACGTGATCCGCGTGGTCGGGGAGGGCGCAACGGCCGCCGTGTTTCGTGTGCCCGGCTTGCGGCTGGCCACACGCACCGCGTCGGGATGGTCGGTGTCGGGCGACGACATCCGGCTGCGCGCGAACAGCCCGGGCAGCTGGGCGGACCGGTTGAGCCTGTCGGCGCGCGTGCGCAGCCAGGGGGTGCAGCCGGGCGACGCCTTGCGGCGCGGTGACCTGCTGCGCGCGCGTCGGCCCGCAGCCGCCAAGCCCGTCGCCCCGGCCTGGGCCTGGGTGAGCCGGGACGGCACCTGGGGCGGCGCGGCGCTCGACTGGCGCCAGGCGGACGGCCAGCCGGCAAGCTTCGATCCGACCGACTGGCTCATCGAGCGCGTGCAGGTCGACCTGGCGGTGCGGGCGCCGCAGACGCCGCTGCAGCGGCTTGATGCCTGCGGCCTGGCGACCGGCGCGGCCGAGCTGCCCTGGTTCGCACCCGATGCCGGTGCGGCCTTCGACCGGGGCCTGCCCGCACCCGCCTGGCCGCTGGCCGGCGTGGGCGCAGAGCCTGCGGCCGACTGGATGCTGCTGCCGCTGGACGTGGCAGCCGACTTCGGTGCCTGGGTCGACGCCGATCCGGGCGAGGGGCCGGCGCTGGCGCGCAACGGCCTGCTGGCCTTCCACGCGGGCTTGTTCCTGGACCCCGACTGGACGCCTTCGCTGCGGGGGCCCGCGCTGATGAGCTGGGCTGACGACCTGCGCTTCTTCGGGCCCCGGCCCCGTCGGCTTCAAGGCCTGCACGGGGCGCTGGGTCGGGACGATGCCTGCGCTGCCGATGCGAGCTGGGTGGCCGTGCCCGATGCCGTGCACGCCGGCTGGGACGCCACGCCGCCGCTGCCGCGTCGGGACGTCGTCGTCACCACGACCGCCGACCCGGCCTGCACCTGCCCGCCGGTGACCTTCGACGATTGCCGCCCGCCGCCGCCCCGTGTGCCGCAGGTGCCGCGGGTGAGCTTCGTGCCGGCAGCCGGCGCGCTGGCCGTGCTGCCGGCCGACACCGCGGTCACGCTGCGCCTGCGCATCGCGGCCGATGACACCGGCGAGCCCCAGCGGCTGCAGGTGCAACGGGCGGGTCAGCCGGATTTCTCGGATGCACGCGAGGTGGCCGACGCCGTGGCCGGGCCGGGCGTGGATGTCCCCTTGACCTTGCCCGCCGGGGCCTGGTGGCTGCGAGCCCGCGCCCAGCGCACCGGGCTCACGAGTGCCTGGAGCGAGCCCGCCGAACTGGACGTTCGGGCCAGCGGCTGGCGGGCGCGGGCGGCGACCCCCGCCGCCGTCATCGGCCCGGTGAACCAGGCCCTGCTCGCGCTGTGTGCTGCCTCCCGGGAGCACTTCGCGCTGCTGGCCCTGCCGGCGGACTGGTCGGCACCGCAGGTCGCGCAGCACGTCACGGCCTTGCGCAGCGAGGCGGCCCTGATCGACACCGGCGCCAGCGCCAGCGCCGCGAGCTTTGCCGCCGTCCATCACCCGTGGCTGCTTCAGCGCGACGCTGACGACCGCCTGCGCCCGCATCCACCGACGGGTGCCTTGATGGGCCTGTTCGCCCGCCGCAGCCGGCTTCACGGCGCCTGGGGTGCACCCGGCGCCGACCCGCTCGCGACGGCGCTTCAGCTCGCGGGCGAGCTGCGCGACGATGCCGTGATCGAAGCCCTGGGCGCGAATGCGCTCGTGCTGCGCGCCGACGGCGTGGCCGCGACGCGCAGCCAGACGCTGTCGCTCGACGCGGACTGGTCGGCCCTGGGCGTGCGGCGCCTGTTCATCCTGCTGCGTCGCCTGTGCCGCCGCGAAGGCCAGCGCTTCGTGTTCGAACCGAATGACCTGACCCTGCGGCGCGGCCTGGAGCGCAGCTTCGATGCGCTGCTGCATCGCCTGATGCAGCGAGGCGCCTTCCGCGGCGTCGATGCGGCTTCGTCCTACCTGCTCAAGACGGCCTCCGGGGCGGATGCCGCGCGGGAGATCGAGCGCGGTGAGTGCAGCCTGCTGATCCAGGTTGCCCCCAGCCGGCCGCTGCGATTCCTGACCCTGCACCTGCGCCGCAGCGGCGAGCAGCTGACCGTCGAGGAACGCTGATGGCCGACACCTGGCAACCCTTCGGCGCGCTGAACTTCGTCGTCGAGATCCTGCCCGACGGCGACAGCAAGCCGCTGGCCGGGGCGGCGTTCTCGGACTGCGACGGCCTGGAAGTGAGCCAGGAGGTCAAGACGCTGCGCGAGGGCGGGAACCCCAACCGCGTGCATCGCCTGGCCGGGCCGGTGAGCTTCGGCCAGCTGACGCTCAAGCGTGGCGTCACGCGGGGCACCGACCTGTGGAAGTGGTTCGACCGGTCGCTCGCCAACCCTGCGCTGCGGGCGGGCATCACCATCAGCGTGCTGCGCCACGACAAGACCGAATGGGGTCGCTTCGTGCTGTCGCGCTGCCTGCCGGTCAAGCTCAAGGCACCGGTGCTGAACGCCCGCGACGGCAACGTGGCGGTCGAGGAGATCCAGGTCGCGTACGAGGCCTTCAAGTGGGAGGACCACTCCGATGCCTGAACTCGAAATCCAGCACGCCCGGCTCGTCGAATTGAAGGACGACCTCAGCGACGTCATGCCCGGTGGCAAGTCGCTGACGGTGCAGTTCAACCCCGAGTCGCTGAAGCTGTCCTACGCCAACCAGGTCAAGGAGCAGCCCAATGCCTCCGGCGGTGGGGGCGGGGCGGCGCGGGGTGGCAACCAGAGCCAGGGCAGCGCGGCGCGCCAGTTCGTCGGCACGGGCACGACCAAGCTCGCGGTGCAGTTGTGGTTCGACGTGGCAGCGGCCACAAGTGCGCCCTTCATCGTCGACGACGTGCGCCGCATCACCGCGCAGGTGCTGTACTTCATCAAGCCCAAGCCGGCACCGGCGGGGGCGCGGGACACGGCCCAGCGCACGCCACCCGGGCTGCGCTTCTCCTGGGGCAACTTCCTGTTCGACGGCATCGTGGAGTCGATGGAGGAGAACGTCGAGTTCTTCTCGCCCAAGGGCGAGGCGCTGCGCGCCAGCATCACGATGAACATGATCCAGCAGCAGATCCTGGTGCCGGCCTTCACGGGGGACGGCACCGTGCCCGGGGCGCGCCCCTTGTGGCCCGCCGGCGGTGGGCAGTCGCTGCAGGCCTTGCAGGATGCGGCGCGCGCGTCGGGGGCGGCGAGGCCGTCGTCGCCGGGCGGCGCGACGGGCGGCGGCCTGGGCGGTGCCGCGGGCGGCGGGGCTGCCTTCCAGACGGGTGGCTGGCAGGCGATCGCGCTGGCCAACGGCATCGAGAACCCGCGCGCGATGGCGCCGGGGCAGTTGATCGACCTCTCCGCCACCCAGCCCCGCATCGTCAGCGGTTGAGCCAAGGAAGCAGCATGCCTGTCGAGATCCATGAATTCGAGGTCAGCCCGGCGCCAGCCGCGCCCGCGGCGTCGTCGCCCCCGGCACCCGAGGCCCGACCCGCGCCGGCCGTGCCCGACCTGCCAACCCTCGCGGCGCAGCGCCTGCTGGCCAGCGCGGCCCGTGAGTTGCAGTTGCGCACCTTCGCGCATTAGCCATGCCGGAAGCCTCGCTCCCCCTCAGCAGCGGCCGGCCCTCGGTGCTGATCGACGGTCAGATCGCCTCCGACCTCGCCGCGGCGCTGTTGGGCCTGGAGGTGCGCGAGCGTATCGACGGTCTGGCGCAGGCCCAGCTCGACTTCGGCAACTGGGGCACCCGCGACGGGGCGCCGGGCTACACACTGTTCCGCCGGGACCGTCTGGAGTTCGGCAAGCGGCTGGCCGTGAAGGTCGGTGACGACCTGCTGTTCAGCGGCCGCGTGATGGCGCTGCAGGCGCGCTTTCCCAAGGCGGGGGCCGGCGAGGCAGCGTTGATCGTGCAGGCGGAAGACGCACTGCAGGACCTGCGCATGAAGCGCCGCACCCGCAGCTTCGAGCAGGCCTCGCTCGCGGACGTGGCCCGGCGCATCGCGAGCGACCACGGCCTGAGCGCCCAGGTCGACGTCGATTCGCCGACGCTGCCGCTGCTCGCGCAGGTGAACCAGAGTGACCTGGCCTTCCTGCGCGAGCAAGCGCGCCGCTGCGAGGCCGAGGTCTGGCTGGACGGCGGCACGCTGCACCTGGCAGCCCGCCAGCGGCGGGGGGGGCAACCCTTGCCGCTGGACTACGGCGGCAAGCTGATGGCCTTCGACGTGCGCGCCGACCTGGCGTTGCAGCGCACCGAACTCAGCGTGGGCGGCTGGAGCGTGGCCGACAAGCAGGCCGTCAAGGAGACCGCCCAGGCCGACGCGCTGCTGGGCAGCGAGACGAGCGACGGCGAATCGGGTGCGGCGCTGCTGCAGCGGCAGATCGGCGCCCGCGCGGACACCGTGTCGCATCTGCACCCGGGCTCGGCCGACGAAGCCCGGCAGCTCGCCGAAGCCTGGCTGCGGCAGATCAACCGGCGCTTCGTCGTCGGCCACGGCCTGGCGCAGCCTGATGCCCGCCTGCGCTGCGGCGCAACGGTGGAACTCGCCGGCCTCGGGCCCCTGTTCAGCGGCAAGTACCTGCTGTCCGACGTGACGCACCGTTTCGACATGGCCGAGGGCCTGCGCACCGAGTTCGTCGCCGAGCGGGCCTGGATCGGACGGGCCTCATGAGTCTCTTCGACATCACGCCCGCCGAAGCGCTCTATGCCGACCGGCATTCGCACGGCTGGGGTGGCCGCTGGTACGGCGCGCATGTGGCGCAGGTGCTGGACCTCGTCGACCCCGACGGCCAGGGCCGTGTGAAGGTGACCCTGCCCTGGAGCCCCGACGGCGACGGGCAGCGCTACGAGGCCTGGGCGCGCATGACGACGCTCTTCGCCGGCAAGGACCGCGGCAGCTGGTTCATGCCCGAGGTCGGCGACGAGGTGCTGGTGGTGTTCCAGGGCGGCGACCCGCGCTGGCCCTTCATCGTTGGCGGCCTGTGGAACGGCCAGGACACGCCGCCCGAAAGCGCCAGCGCGCAGAACAACCACAAGGTCATCAAGAGCCGCAACGGCGTGGTCGTCACGCTGGACGACAGCCAGGGCCAGGAGCGCTTGCAACTGGAGACGCCGGGCGGCTGCAAGCTCACGCTCAAGGACGGCCCGGGCAGCGTGACCCTCGAGGACAGCAACGGCAACAGCATCAAGCTGGAAACCGCCGGCATCACGGTCACCGCATCCGCCAAGGTGACGGTCAACGCCAGCCAGGTGGCGGTGTCGGCCGGCATGGTGCAGGTGGACGCCGGCATGTCGCGCTTCTCGGGCGTGGTGCAGGCGGACACGGTCATCACCAACACCATCATCGCGGCGACGTACACGCCCGGGGCCGGGAACATCCTATGAGTGCGAAGCACGTGCTCCGCTGGGTGGGCGGCCAGAGCTTCGTGGCCGCGCCGGTGAACGCCGTGCCCACGTTGCTGCGCTTCGACAGCGACGACTTCATGGACCGGCTGCTCGCCGTGCTGGCCGAGGCGCCGCAGACCTTGCCGAGCTTCGCGGCGCGGCCGGAGTCCTGGCAACAGCTCGGCGAGCCCACGCCCGCGCCGGCGCTCGCCGCACCGACGTCGGCACCCGCGCGGGCCCTGGTGCGGCAGCGCGGCCTGCTGGGGTTCAAGCGCACGGTGCCGGTGCCTGCGCCCGCCCCCGTGCTGCCACTCAAGCTCTTCCAGCCGGTGCACCAACGCTTCTACGTGGCGGCGGCCCACCTGGTGTGCGAGCTGCCCGGCCTGCCCACGCGCACGACCGCCGGGGGCGACCGCAGCGGCATGCTGCTGCGCCGCCTGCTGCCGGGTGCGCGCGAGGCAGGCTTCGTGAAGCGCCCGGGCCAGCCGGGGCGCTGGCAGCCGCTCGCCGATGCCCGCCAGCCGCTGCCCGGCGAAGAGTGGTTGTCGGTCTTCCCGCTGGCCTACACCTCGCCCGATGGCCAGCCGCGCAAGCTGCTGGCAGGCCTGATTCCCGCGGCGCGGCATGACGACTTCCGCTTCGCGCCGCTGCAACCGCCCACGCCGCCCACCGTGGCGGACGACCTCAAGGCCAGTGCCCGCATGGCCTTCATCGCGCCGTGGCAGGGCCTGATCGAGCGGGCCCGGGCCACGCGCGACGCCACGGGGCAGCCGCAGGTCAACACGCCCTGGAGCAACGACACGGCCGCTCGCGCCGAAGCCTTGAAGCTCGCCCTGCCCGCGGCGAACGACCAGCTGCAGGAGTCTTCCTGGCGCCTGCTGCAGGACATGAACGAATGGCTCGCCGCGCATCTGCCGGAAGTGCATGCACGACTGGGTGGGGGCACGACCGCTCGCGGGGCCGCGCAGCAGCTGCTGCTGAAGCTCGCGGCAGCGAGCTTCCTGCCGGTGCGTCGCACCGAGGCGGCGTTCCAGAACGTGTTCTCGTCGGCCGTCACGGCGCCGCAGCGCAGCACCACGGCGGTGACCGACCTGCGCGCCGCACTGGCCGCGATCGCGACGGTGTCGGCTGCGCTGGACCAGGCCTCGGTGTCCTTCCCCCGCCCGCCCGATGCGGGCGCGTGGCCCACCTTCGCCTTCCCGCTGGCCATCGCCACGGCCTCGGGTGTGCTGGAGGGGCCCTTCACCCGCTGGCCCCACGTGGGCTCGGCGTTCGACGACATCCAGGACGAAGCCAACGACCACCTGCTGGTGCTGCAGGCAGCGCTGGACGCTGCCATCGACGAAGCCGTCGCTGCGGGCGTGGCGGGCACCGCACGGCCGCAGGCGCCCGACGCCGCGCGTCTGGCACGCGAACTGGAAGCCACGCTGAAGGATGACGCCGGGCCGCCGCGTTATGTGCTGCGCTTCGTGCACCAGCGCTGCGACTGCGGCCCGCTGCATCCGGCGGTGATGTCCGACCCGAGCGAGGCCTTCGAGCTGGCCGGGTTCTTCGATGTCGACGCGCCGCTGCGGCCCATCCGCATCGCCTTGCCCTTCGACACCTCGCCCGGCGGCCTGCGCAAATACGGCAAGAACAGCGCCTTCATCATGAGCGACCTGCTGTGCGGGCAGATGAAGCGGGTGCGGCGGCTGGGCTTTGGCGACCTGGTGCTGTCGGTGCTGCCGTGGCCGTTTCACAAGGACCTGTCGGTGCCCGACGGCGGGCCCTGCGGCGGGTCGGGGGCGAGCAGCTTCGGCACGATCTGCTCGCTGTCGATCCCGATCATCACGATCGTGGCCTTCATTCTCCTGATTGTTATTGCGACGCTGCTGGATCTGATCTTCCGGTGGTTGCCGTTTCTGATGGTGTGTTTCCCGGTGCCGGGGTTGAAGGGGAAGAAGCCATGAGGAGGGGTGTCTTGTCGTCAGCTCCGGGGCTTTGGATTGCTTTTGCTGAGAGCCTTTCGACTCGGTATACCGCCGCGGGAATCCGCCCCGCGATGGCGGGTAACTTTTCTCTGCTGCGCCAGAGAAAAGTCACCAAAAGAGAGGCGCTAACCGCAAGTCGCCCAGAGCCTGCGACCTACATCGCGCGAGAACACGCGCTCGTCTCCGCAGCCGAGGCGAGCCGCTGCGCTCTCGCCGCTGTCCTTGTCACGAGCCCGATGCATCCACCGTCCGTGCGCCTAACGTCGGCTGCACGCCGAACTCACGAGTGCAATACCAAGCGCCGTCGACGGCGCGTCGAGGCGTGTGGTGCGTTTACTGGTGAGTTCGGCGTGCAGCCGACGTTAACGGGCGTGAAGGCGCGACGGCTGGTGCTCGTGACAGGGACAGCAGCGAGAGCGAAGCGGGTCGCTTCCGCGAACACCACGGGCGGAGGTTTTCGCGTGCGAGCCGTGCCGCGATCCCGCTGGTGTGCGGTTCAGCGCCTCTCTTTTGGTGACTTTTCTCTGGCGCAGCAGAGAAAAGTGACCCGCCATCGCGGGGCGGATTCCCGCGGCGGTGCACCGAGTCGAAAGGCTCTCCGCAAGAGCGCCCCGAGAGCTGCACGGCGCCAGCCTCCAGCTCTCCGCAAAAGCCTCCAGCCCAAACGAGCACCGGGAGCCCACCCATGACCGACGAAGCCGCCCTCTACGGCCGCGGCCTGGCCTTCCCCCTGCGCCTCACCCCCGAGGGTCGCCTAGCCTGGAGCAGCGGCGAGGCCAATGTGCGCGAGTCCATCCGCCTGCTGCTGCTCACCGCTCAGGGCGAGCGGCTGCGCCGCCCCGACTACGGCGCCGGCCTGGAGCGCTTCCTGTTCGAGCCCAACGTGCCCACCACCTGGCGTGCCATCGAGGAGGTCATCCGCCGCCAACTCGCCAAGTGGGAGCCCCGGGTGCAGGTGGAGGCGCTGAAGGTCGCCGCCGACCCCACCAACCCCGAGGCGGCCATGGCAGAACTCAGCTTCACGCTCGTCGCCACCGCCCAGACCGGGCGCATGAGCCTGAGCATTCCCGTCCAGGGGAGGTAAACCGTCATGCCCCTCCAACTGCCCGCCATCGACGACCGCGACCATGCCGCGCTCGTGCGCGACACACTCGCGCTGGCCGCCGTGCATGCGCCGGAGTGGACGCACACCGGCCCGAGCGATCCCGGTGTCACGCTCGTCGAGCTGTTCGCCTTCATGGCCGAGAGCCTGCTGTACCGGGCGAACCTCATTCCCGAGCGCAACCGGCTCAAATTCCTGCAGTTGCTGGGCATCGGCCTGCGGCCCGCCCAGCCGGCGCGGGCGCTGGTGCAGTTCAGCAACGAGGCCGGCGCGCGCAAGACGATCACGCTGCCCTCGGGCGTGCCGCTGCTGGCCGGCGCCGTGCCCTTCCTGAGCGACACCGGGCTTGACGTGCCGCCCGTGGCCGGCCTCGTGGTGTTCAAGCGCACCAGCGGCCCGGTCGACCCGGCGGTGCTGGACTACTACCGCCAGCTCTACGAAGCCACGGGCCGGGACTTCGCCGGCAGCGATGCGGCGGGTGACGTCGAGCCCGTGCTCTACGACAGCGTGCAACTCGCCGACCTGCCGGGGCCGCTGGACATCGGCGCGCAGACCGTGGACGGGGCGCTGTGGATCGCGCTGCTCGCGCCCCCGAAGCCGACGCCGGCCGAACTCGCCAACGCGCGGGCGGAACTCGCCGGTCGCACGCTGTCCATCGGCCTGGTGCCCCATCCGCCCGAGACGCGTGCGCGACTGCAGCCCGGGCGATCCGCGGTCCCACCGCCCGCGCTGAGTGCCTGGTGCCCCAAGGCCAGTGCGAGCGGCAGCGGCACAGCGGGTGAGTACCGTCGACTGGATGCGGTGGCGCCCACCGGCTTTCCGCAGCAGGCGGGCGTCCTGCAAGTCACGCTGCCGGCGCAGGCCGGTGACATCGGCACCTGGGCCGAGGCCGAGCCGCTGGAGGCGGGCGTGGGCGAGCTGCCGCCCCAGCTCACCGACGAGGCCCTGGCTGCACGCTTGATCACCTGGCTGCGCATCGACGGCCTGGCCAATGCCGGCGTGCAGCTCGACTGGGCCGGCACGCACTGCGCCGTCGTGCGCCAGCGCAGCCGCGTCAGCCGCGAGCTGCTGCCGCCGGGGGACGGCTCGCCCGAGCAACGCCGGCGGCTCAGCCAGGGCCAGGTGCTGGCCGACTCGGTGCAGCTGCGCGTGGCCGGCGAGATCTGGGATCTGACCGACGAGCTCGAAGCTGCGCCGCCCGAGGGGCAGCCCGGGGCACAGGTGTTTGCGCTGGATGCCGAGAGCGGCGAGATCCGCTTCGGTGACGGGGCCCGCGGTGCGCGGCCGCCGGCGGGCGCCGAGATCGCGGTGCGATTCGACTGGGCGTCCGGCGCGGCGGGCAATGTGGCGGCCGGCGCGATCAAGCTGGGGCCGACGCTGCCCCCCGGCGTGAAGGTGGCCAACCCGCGCGCCGCGCAGGGCGGCCTCGAAGCCGAGAGCGCGGCCGACGGCGAGAAGCGCATCCCGCTGGTGCTGCGTCACCGTGACCGCGCCGTCAGCGCCGACGACTTCGACGCCATCATCCGCGAGACGCCGCAGGCCGACGTCGGCCGCGTGGAGGTGCTGCCGGCCTGGCACCCCGAGCTGTCACCCGGCCTGCCGGGCGACCAGCCGGGCGTCGTCACCTGCCTGCTCATCCCTCGCCAGGACCCGCGCCGGCCGGACTACCCGCTGCCGGATGCCGACTTCATCGACGCCGTCTGCGCCCACCTCGCACCGCGCCGCCTGGTGACCTGCGAGGTGCTGCTGCGCGGCCCGGCCTATGCGGGCGTGTGGATCAGCGTGGGCATCGAGCTGCACGCAGGGCAGGGCGTGGCCGAGGTGCGCGAGCAGGTCAAGGCGGCGCTGAAGACGTTCCTTGCGCCGCTGCCCGGCGACAGCGGCAGCGGCTGGCCGCTCTTCAAGGCCGTGGCGGCGCTGGAGCTGGCGACGGTGGCGGCGCGTGTGCCCGGCGTGCTCGGCGTGACGGGTCTGCTGCTGGGCGACTCCGCCGGCGCGCAGCGGGACAGCGTGCCCATGGCCGGGCTGCAGCTGCCGCTGATTGCCGGCTTGTCGGTGTCCCTGGGCGACCCCGTGCCGCTGTCCGACCTGGTGGGCCAGAACGCCGGCGGCACCGACGACGGTGACACGGTGCCGCCGCGGCTGCGCCTGCCCGTGCCGCGCGTGCCGGAGCATTGCTGATGGATGCCAACGGCAGCCGCTTTCACGCCCTGGTCACCCGGGACGACTGGCTGCTGCATGCGCAGCCCGACCCGCACTGGGCGTGGCTGGCCGACGACACGGCAGCGCCTGCGGCGCTGGGGCAGCTCGTGCTCAAGCCGCTGCTGTTCGAGTTCAAGGCTGGTGCCGGGGCCGTCCTGCCGGAGCCGGGCTCGCGGGCCGGCGGCGTGTTCGATGCCTACGGCAATCTGTACGCGCTGGATGCCAGCGGCACGGCCATCCGCGTCTGGTCCAGCGGCAGCGGCACGATCACCGATTTCTGGCCGTTGGTGGACCCGCCGAAGTCCCAGGCGCCGGGTGGCTTCGGCCCGTGTTCGCCCGCATCGCCGGTGGCGCCGCTCGTGATGGACGCGCTGACCGTGACGACGGGGCACTACCTCGTCGTCGCCAGCGTGGCTGCGCAGGGCCTGCTCATCTTCGACCTGCACGGTGGCGGTCCGCCGCTGGTGCAGCCCTGGCCGGGCATGCCCGTTCCCGAGGCCTTGCTGGCGCTGGACGACGGTGGCGTGGCGCTGTTCGCCGCCGGCCGCCTGCACCGCCTGGGCGCGGACTTGAAGCCCTGCGTGCCGCGCGTGTCCGTGCCCTCGGCCTTCGCGCCGGGGGCTGCCCCGGACCCTGCACCGGCCGAGCCGCCCTGCCAGCTGATGCTGGGTGCCGGCACGACCGCCGTGGCGGCCTTGTCCGGTGGGCATGTCCTCGTGCTTCGCCTGCAGATGGATGGCCTGTACCTGTCGGTGCTGGACTGGGCCGGTCACGAGGCCAGCTCCTTCGGGCCGCTCGAGGAGCAGTTGGAGCAGGCCACGGCCGACCAGCAGCCCACCTTGCTCTCCAGCCGCACGCTGGCGCTGGAATGGCTGGCGCCGGAGCGCTTCAATGTGCTCCTGCTCGCGGCCAGCGGCGACCAGGCCTTCCGGTTCGCGGCCAGTGTCTCGGCCGGCGGTGACTGGCAGTTCGAACTGCAGCGCGAGTTCATCCCGCTGCGGCGTTACCAGGCCGGCGGGCTGGCGAGCCTGGCGCCGGGGCAGGTGCTGCATCGCTTCCCTGCGGCGCGTGTGTTCTACGCCGGCATGGATCGCTGGCTGCCCTTGCTGACGCTGCCGCGCCCGCGCTGCGAGCGTGAGGGTGAGCTGCTCAGCCCGGTGTGGGACAGTGCCACGACGGCCTGTGTGTGGCACCGCGTGGCCCTCGATGCCCGCCGCCCGCCAGGCACGGCCCTGCGGCTGCAGAGCCGCGCGGCCGACTCGGCCGAGGCGCTCAGCCGTCAGCCGTGGCAGGACGAGCCCGCGCTGCTGCCTCACCCCGGCGGGCCCGAGCTGCCCTGGCGCGAGCCCACCGCCACGGCCTGCACCGAACTGCAGACTCTGACCTGCCTGCTGCAGGCCGCCACCGGCCGCTACCTTCAGCTGCGACTGCTCGTCACCGGCGACGGCCAGCAAAGCCCCGGCCTGGCCTCGCTGCGGGCCTGGTACCCGCGCTTCAGCTATCTGCAGCACTATTTGCCCGCCGTCTACCGTGCGGACCCGGCGAGCGCCGACTTCACCGGCCGCTTTCTCGCGCTGTTTGAAGGCGAGCTGACCCGCTGGGAGGACCGCATCGCCGCGGCCCAGCTGCTGCTCGATGCCCGCACCGCGCCGCGCGAAACGCTGGACTGGCTCGCGCAGTGGCTGGCGCTCACGTTCGACGGTTCCAACGGCCCGGCGCGCCGTCGTGCGCTGCTGCGCCACGCGGCCAGCGTGCATGCGCGCCGCGGCACGGTGCCGGGGCTGCTGCTGGCGGCCACGCTGGCCTGGGAGCCCGACGAGGTCGACGCGGAGCCTTTCCTGGCCGCACCGCAGGGCCTGGCGGAGCGGCCCCATGGCGTGCGCCTGCAGGAGCTGTTCGGCCTGGCGCCGCCGCTGCCGATCAAGGCCTGGCGGCCGGCGCAGGGGCGCGCGGTCCTGCTGTCGGCCCTGGCCGGCGAGGAGTCGCTGCTGGGCGATGGGAGCCAGCTCCAGGCGGCACTCGGATTCCTGCCGCGTGGCGCGCAGGAAGAGGCGGGCCTCATGGCGTCCTGGCGTCTCGCCGACCTGCCCGACGATGAGCCGCAGCCGCGCGATGCTGCGTTCGACGACTACCTGCGCGCCACCCAGCCCTGCGCGCCGCTGCGGCAGCGCTGGCAGGACTACCTGGCCCGCCGCTGGCGCCGCATCGGCGCCCTGAATGCGGCCTGGGGCACGGCCTGGCGGCGTTTCGATCGCATCCCGAGCCCGCTGGCGCTGCCGGCCGGCTCGGTGCCGCTCGCGGACTGGTGGCGCTTCGAAGCCCAGATCGTGCGTGCGCTCGGGCCGGCGCACCGCTTCCGCATCGTGCTGCCGCTGCCCGCCGCCGAGTCGCTGGACTTCAACGAACTCGCCCGCCGCCGCGCCGCGGTCGAGCGCGCCGTCGCGCGCGACAAGCCCGCCCACACCGTGGCGGAGATCCGTTTCGGCTTCGAGCTCTTCCGCGTCGGCGAGGCGCGCCTGGGGCACGACACGCGGCTCGAACACGGCCTGCTGCGCCGCCCCGAACTCGCGGCGCTGGCGGGCACATCCATCTGGCCACCCCTCGTGCTCGGCGAGCGCGACCTTGGGGGCGCCCAACTCACCCACCCGCGTCCGCTGCCCCCGCCGGACCGCGTGGGCCTTGATCGCTAGAGGAGACGACCATGGGCTGCTGCACAGGCTCCACCTTCACCCCCGCGCCGGATGCGGCGCTGGACCCGCTGCAACGCGTCAACTACACCTTCGGCATGGTGCTCGGGGTGGACGACTTCCGCCAGGAGCATGCCTACCTCGCTGCCCGGGACGAGCGCGCGCTGCGGGAGACGATCGGCTACGGGATCATCACCGGCCTGGGGGTGACGGCACCCAAGCCCGCTTCCGCCAGCGACGGGCAGCAGGTGCGCGTGGCCCCCGGGCTCGCGCTGATGCCGGACGGTCATCTCGTGGGCGTGGCGGCCGAGCAGTGTGCGAACCTGCAGACCTGGCTGGATGCCGAGCTGGCCCGCGACGCCACCACCGCCACCAAGACCACCGTCTATGTCCTGCTGCGTTATGCCGAAGCCAGCGGCTCGCCGGTGCCCATCCCCGGCGAGCCCTGCCGGGATGAGAGCGAGCTGAGCGCCGATGCGCGCATCGCCGACAGCTTCGCACTCGACTTCTCCTGGACGCCGCCCGATGCCACCGAGGACCTGGCCCTGCGCGCCGTCGTCGCCTGGATCCGCGGCATCAAGGTGCGTGCCACGGCGCCGGCCGGGCAGACGCTGGCGAGCTTCCAGGCGCAGGTCGAGGCCGGGCTCAAGGAAGCCATCACCAAGGCCTGGGGCGACCCGCACGCCCCCACGCCCGCGATGCCCGCCGCCGCCACGCCCGCGCTGCCGGATCCGAGCGAGGTCAGCCTGCCGGCGCCGCCCAAGGAATTGCAGATCCCGCGGGCCGAACTGGCGGCCTACTACGCGGCGGCCTTCGAGGTCTGGACGCGGCTGCTGCGCAGCGGCTTCATGGCCCACCACGGCCCGGTGCCGGTGGCCGAGCCGGTCGCTGAGCGTGCGGTGCTGCTCGCCGCCATCGATGCCAAGGCCGGTGCCGGTGGCGCCCGCGGCGTGCGCATGCTGGGCCGGCCGCAGCTGCTGCACCTGCGCCTGCTGCAGGAATGGCTGCTGCGCGACGGCAGCCAGGATGCGCCGCGTGAAGCGCATTTCGTGCTGGGCAAGGGCGATCCGGCGCTCGATCATGCGCAGGACCTGCTGGCCGACTTCAAGACCCGCGACCATGCGATGACGCGCATCGACATCGTGGCCGACAAGACCGACGGCGCTGCGCCGGGCGATCTGAAGGCCATCGTGGCGCCGGCCGTGAAGTGGCCGGGTGGCGGCGCGCTCGGCAAGCCCGACTACTACGGGCCCGACATGACCCAGCCCATCCCGGTGGCCGATGGCGGCACCGGCCAGAACGGGGCGCCCGCCACGGGTGCGCTGCTGGTGGGCCGTGCGGCATCGCCCGGGGGGGCGGCGAGCTTCGAGCTGGGAAGCCTGATCGGTGACACGCTGAGCAAGCCGGCGGGCCCGTCGCCGAACATCCTCGTCGACCTGGCCCAGGCGCCGACGATCCGCCTGGACACGGTGCAGGACATCGGGCCGACCGCCAGCCCCGAATTCGCCGGCCTGGACCTGAGCGGCAGCCTGACGGTGGGCGGCAAGGTGCATGTGTCGGGGGCGCTGTCGGTGGATGGCGGCCTCGTGCTCGGCACGCCGCTGAACAGCCTGCTCGCCACGGACGACAGCGGCGCGGTCGTCGCCGCGCGGCCCTGGGATGGCGATGAGCAGGCCCTGGCAAAGGGCGCGGTGCCGCCTTACGTCTATGCGCCCGGCGAGAAGGCGCCGGTGCGCATCGAGGACGGTGGCACGGGCCTGTCCAGCCGCCCCGCGCCGATGCAGATGCTCGTCGGCGTGAAGAGCGGCAACCCGCGAGGTGGCGATTACGCGCTGGCGACCTTCGTCAGCGGCAAGAACACGCAGGTCAACCTGCGCACCGTCGCCCGCGGGCAACTGGAGCTGAGCATCGACGCCAGCGGCGGCGGTCAGGCGACCACCGTGGTCGCAGCGGGCAATGCCGACAACCCGCCAAGCCTCACAGCGGTCACCGACGGCGCGGTCGTCACCATCGACACCGTTCAGCCGCTGCATCCTGCGGCGTCGCCGCGCTTCGACAGCCTGGCGCTGACGCGCCCGCCGGTGGACAAGGCCGATGCCGTCGTCGGCTGGCGCAAGCAGGACGGGCAGCTGGTGCTGACTCAGCCCGCCGCACCGACCGACATCACCCGCTGGCCGATGCGCTACGTCGCCAAGGTCGAGGAGCTGCTGCTGCGCGATGGCGACATGGTGCTGGCCGTGCTGGTGGACGGCTCACTGAACTTGCCCAACCCGCGCACGGCGCGCATCGGTGACGGGCGCATCCTCGTGGTGACCAACGTGACCGCCAACCGGCTGGGGATCAACGGACTGTCGGTCGGCACGGACACCATCGCCATCGGCCTGGCTCGCGGGCAGAGCGTGACGCTGGCCTCGGCCGCGAACCTGCCGTTCCCCGGTTGGCTGATCATCGGGCGGGCTTGAGCCATGGCCACCGTGCTCAACGCCCGGCTGAACCAGGTCATCGCGGTCGAGGGCGAGCCGCGCAGCTTCTTCTTCAACGGCCGCCTGCTCAGTGCGGAAGACCTGAGCCGGGAGCAGCAGGCACGCGACGGCGCCGAGAGCCGCCTGGCGCGGCTGATCGGCTGTGGCGTGGCCGAAGGCCTGTCGGTGACGACCGGGAGTGGCAGCGTGCTGCAGATCAGCGCCGGGCTGGGCGTCACGCCGTCTGGGGCGGTCATCGACATCGGCAATCTGCACCTGGACCTCAGCAGCGCCGGCCGCGGCGCGTCGTTCAGCGGCTTCGGCAACTGCGCGGCCGGGCTGGCCGAAGGGCAGCCGCTGGCCGGCCTGTACCTGCTCACCTTGACGCCCGTGTGGGCGGGCCAGGGCCGGGCGGCGACGCTGCTGGGCGAAGTGGGGGCCTGCAACCGCCGTACCGAGCAGCCTGCCGTGCGGGCGCGGCTCGTGGAGGTGCAGCCACCGGCAGCCCTGGGCGCCGACAGTGTGCGCAACGAGCTGGCGGTGGCGCTGCTGTCGCCCGGGCAAGGCCTCACGGCCGTGCCGGACACCGCCCGTGTGGGCTGGTGGATGCGCCAGCGCATCGGTGGCGGTGCGGCGGCACCGGGGCTGACGGCTGAGGAATTGCCGCTGGCGCTGTTGCAGATCGATGCCAGGGCCGAGCCCCTGTGGATCGACACCGACAGCGCCCGCCGGCGTCTCGCTCCGCCACCGGGCGAGGCAGGGGATGCGATGTGGCCGCAGTCCTGGGCGGTCGAGATGCAGGCGTTCGCCGCGCAGTTCCTGGCACAGTTGATGGGCAGTGACGCGCCCGGGGCTGAGGCCTTCGTCTGGCTGCCGCCCACGCTGCCGCTGAACCGCGTGCAGTATGAGCGCCTGCACCAGCTGATGCGCCATGAAGTGCCGGACCACGCCGAGGTCCTGGGCCGCACGCAGTTCGCCCGCGCACTGCAGGACGGCTGGCAGGACGTGCCGTTGCGCCGTACCGGTGCTCGGCTGCACCTCGCACAGCTGGAGGGACATCCTGAACGGCTGTTGCTGCGCACGACCGGCGAGCCGGTCGATCGGGCGCGCCCCGGCGGCCTCGGTGAGCGCACCTCGGCCCGGGTGGCGAGCGAGGCCGCGCGCATCCTGGCACGGGGCCGGCAGGCCAAGGGGCGCGATGGTGGACCGTCGGCGGAGGAACTGTCGGTGGCCGCATCGGCCTTGACGCAGGCGCCGGACCGGCGGCGTGGCTGACCATGGCCGCGAGCCTGGCCATTCACCGCTACCGCGCGCGGTTGCCGGCGCAGGTCGAGCCGGTGGCGGCGCGCCTGGCGCTGCAGTTGCTGGCGGCCGACCTGGACGACGCGCTGCCCCGCTCGTTGCCGCCGCAGGCCCTCCTGTGGCTGCGGCGGCTGTCGATCGAGGTGCCGCCGGTTGCGCTGCGGCGCGTGAGGACCGGGCATGACGCGGTGGTCGCGCAGGGGCGCGAGCAGTTCGATGCCGCGCTGGCCCGGGCCGCGCGCCCGGCGCTGGGCCCCGTGCCGCCGGATGCCGAAGCCGTGCTGTTTGCCGACGAGGCCGAGATGCTCGCCTGCCTCGCGCTGGCGGCCCAGGCCGGGCAGCTGGACCGCTGGTGGTGGCGCGGCCTGCTGGGGACGCGCTGGCCGGCGTGGACGCCCGCGTGGGCGCAACGCCCCTGGGCGCAGGCGGGCGCCCGCCGTCTGCTCGCGCAGGCCGGGCGTGCGAGCGCCGCACCGGGGGCGGCTGCGCCGCGGGCCGAGCCGATGGCCGTGGGGCCGCTGCCGGCGGCGGTCGTGCCGCCGATCAGCGGCGCACCGCGGGCCGCCGGGGCGGTCTTCGAGGCGGGAGGGGCGGCGTTGGCATGGCCTGGGGATGTGGACGGGCGTGGCGTGACCGAGCGGCCGGCGTCGGGCGACCGGGCCCGGCGGCACGGGACGCCGACCTCCGTTGCAGGCGCACCGCAGCGGTTGACGCGGTCCTCGCAAGGTCTGCCGCCGGTGGACGCTCAGGCGCCGCGAGTGCCCGGCCTGGGCCACCGCCGGGCCGATGCCCCGGCTGCGTCCGCACCTGAGGCGGCCAACGTCAGCGGCGCGGCGCCTCGTGTCCCACGCGAGTTCGCGTCATCGCGCCGCGATGCAGCGACGCCAGCGATGGACGCGCCCCGCAAGCCTCGATCGGCAGAGCCCGGGCGGGCGGCGGGGCCGTCCGTGCAGACGGCGCCGTCCACCGGACTGCCGTCTACACCGCACGAGGCGGAGCAGCGCGACACGCCGTGGCGTGCAGGCCCGGCGCCAGCGCCAGAGCCCGCCGATCCCCCGCGCTTGCGGCTCGCCGAAGCACCGACCACGGCGCCAGCCGTGCACCCGTGGCCGAGGCACCCCGCGGCATCGAGCGCTGACGCGCCGCCGACCGAAGCGAGCGAGGCAGCGCCGCCGGTGTGGCCTTGGCCCGAGGCGCAGGTGTCGCACCAAGGCGCGTTGCTGTTCCTCGTCAACGTGCTGCTGGAGGATGGCCTCTACCCGGACTTCACGCGGCCGCTGGACCCGGGCCTGCCCGTGCCGATCGCTGCACTCCTCGCTGCGCTGGCCCAGGCCTGGCGCCTGCCGCCCGACCCGCTGCAGGTGCTGCTCGTGGCGCAGGCGGGCGGCTGGCAGCCCGCGCCCGCCATGGGCGCCATGCCCGCGGCACCCGGGGTGGCGCCGGGGTCGTGGTCGCGCTGGCTGCCGGCCTACGCGCGGCGCCTGCGCCAGCGGCTGTGCCGACGGCTGGGCCTGGCACCGCGGCAGTGGCGGGCGGCGCTGCACCGGGAACGGCCCTGCCGCGTGTGGGTGAGTGTGGCGGCGTGGGAGGTGGTGTTCGATCTGGCCGACCACGACGTGGCCTGGCGCCTGGCCGGGCTGGACCGCGACCCGGGCTGGCTGCCCAGCGCCGACCTCAACCTCCGATTCAGCTTCCGGTGATGCGCGCCGACACCCCTCCCGAGCTCTGGCCCGAAGCGGCCACGGCGCTGCGCGCCCTCCTGCTGGCTGCGGCGTGGCGGGTGCTGGGCAGTGCGCAGGCGCTGCTGGGCGAGGCGCTGCTGATCGAGCGCTTCCCCTTCGTGCTCGATCACGCGGCCGCGTTTGAAGCGCTGCCCGAGGACCTGCCGGTGCATCCCGGCCTGGCCCAGCTCGCGCGGGGCTGGCCGGCGCACGCGGTGGAGCTGTGGCTGGTGCATGGCCTGGTGGAGGAGGACCGGCGCTTCGGTCCGCTGTTCGAGGCGATGAACGAGGCGCTGGGTGAATCCGGGCCGCAGCCGGGCCCGGCGTGGCTGCAGCAGGCCTTCGGCAATGTGCCGGGCCAAGGCTTGCGGCCGGGGCTGCGGGCCTTGCTGCAGGCCGGCGTGCTGCGCGCCGAGTCGCCGGGGCAGCCTCGGTCGACGCAGCGCTTCGAGGTGGATGACGCCTGCTGGGCAGCCCTGCGCGGCGAGCCGGATGCCGAGCCGGCGCCCGGGTTGCGGCTGCATTCGGCCGAAGCTGCCGCGCGTCTGCAGGATCTGGTGCTGGCGGATCGGACGCAGGCCCAGCTGGCCGAGTGGCAGCCGGGACAGCCCTTGCTGCTGCGCGGGCCCGAGCACAACGGGCGGCGCACGCTGGCGGCCGCGCTGGCGCGCGAGTCGGGCCGGCCCGTGCTGCTGTGGCGCCTGGGTGCCGACCGGCCCGCACCGTCGACGCTGGCGGCACTGGCGGCACTCACCGGTGCCCTGCCGTTGCTGCGCGTGGACGTGCTGCCAGGCGAATCGCTGCGCCTGCCCGAGCTGCCGGGCGGCTTTGCGGTGGTGGCGGGCGAGGAGGACGGCATCGAGGGGTTGCCGGAGGGCGCGCTCGTGCTGCACCTGCCGCTGCCGGACTTCGATCAGCGCCGCCGGCTCATCGAGCGTGCCCGGCCGGACCTGCCCGATGCCGCGGCACTCGCCGGGCGGCTTCACCTGGCCTGCGGTCACCTGTGGCGCGCCTTGAGCCGTCGCGGTGTGCAGGGCGAAGCGGCCGTGCGCGAGGCGGCGCTGGCCGGCGGCGCGGCCGGGCTTGCGCGGCTGGCGCAACGGCTCGACCCGGCCCAGGCGCCGCCGGACGCGCTGGTGCTGGACGACACGCTGCGCCGCGATCTTGCCGCGCTGGCCGCGCGCTGCCAGCAGCGCGACCGCCTGCGCGACACGCTGCCCGCCGCCTTCGCCGCGCGGCTCCATGCCGGCGTGCGCGCCTTGCTGGCTGGGCCTTCCGGCACCGGCAAGACGCTGGCCGCCCAGGTGCTCGCGCGCGACCTCGGCCTGCCGCTGTTCCGGCTCGACCTGTCGGCGGTGGTCAGCAAGTACATCGGCGAGACGGAGCGCAACCTGCATCGGCTGTTCAGTGCTGCCGAGGCGCTGGACGTGATGCTGCTGCTGGACGAGGGCGATGCCTTGCTCGCGCCGCGCACGGAGGTGGGTTCGAGCAACGACCGCTACGCGAACCTGGAGACCAACTTCCTGCTCCAGCGGCTCGAAAGCCACCGCGGCCTGGTGCTCGTGACGACCAATGCGCAGGCCCGCATCGACAGCGCCTTCATGCGGCGCTTCGATGTCGTGATCCCGTTCCGCGCGCCGGAGGTGGCCGAGCGGCTGAGGCTGTGGCGCGCGCATCTGCCGGTCGATCACGCGCTGAGCGACGAGCAACTGGCGGTGGTGGCCGAGGCCTGCGCGCTGGCGGGTGGCCAGGTGAGGAATGTGGTGCTGGACGCGGTGTCGTCGGCGTTGGCTGGCGGCGTTCCTGTCGATGCGGCGCGGGTGTTGGAGGCGTTGCAGAGGGAGTACCGGAGAGGGGGTGGGTTGTGTCCGCTGGGGCGGTTGTGAGTTGGTGCGCTCCTGCAGCGAGCCGTTCGGCTCGGGGCATGGGTTGTCGGGGGGCTTTTGCTCAGAGCCTCAGGGACTCGGTGCACCGTGCCGGGAGTTCGCCCCGGCGGGCGAGTAACTTTCTTCTGCTGCGCCAGAAGAAAGTCACCAAAGAAGAGGCGCTAACCGCAAGTCGCCCAGAGCCTGCGAAGGGCGGCGCGCGAAAACGTGCGCTCAGCTTCTCAGCCGAGGCGAGCCGCTGCGCTCTCGCTGCTGTCCTTGTGAAGGCCCGAACTCATCCATCGTCCGTGCGCCTAACGTCGGCTGCACGCCGAACTCACGAGTCACAAGACAAGCGCCGTCGACGGCGCGTCGATGCGTGTGGTGCGTTCACTCGTGAGTTCGGCGTGCAGCCGACGTTAACTGTGGTGACGGTCCGATCCGTGACGCTCGTGACAGGGACAGCAGCGAGAGCGCAGCGGGTCGCTTCGGCGAACGCCACGAGCGGAGGTGTTCGCGCACGAGCCTCTGCGCCAGCCCGCTGGTGTGCGGTTCAGCGCCTCTCTTTTGGTGACTTTTCTCTGGCGCAGCAGCGAAAAGTTACCCCGCCGCCGGGCGGGATTCCCGGCACGGTGCACCGAGTGGAAAGACTCTTGGCAGAAGCGCCCGAAACAAGGCTGCGCCCAGTCGAAAGGCTCTCCGCAACAGCCCCCGACACGCGACCGCCGCATGGCTGCCCGACACCATGCTGACCCCCCGCACCTTCGCCCCCCGCGTCGCCAAACCCAAGAGCGACCCCCGCCTGCTCGCCGTCACGGAACAGGCCCAGTCAGGCGCGAAAAAGCTCAAGCAGCACCCCACCGCTGCCACCAAGGCCAGGCAGGCCAGCAAGTCCGCCAAGCCACCCGCCAACGAGCGCCTCGCTGCGGCCAAGGCGAAGGTGGTCGACGCGGTGAAGGAGGCCCCGGCGCCGAAGCCCCAGCCCACGTCGTTCAAGGCACTGCTGCGGGCCGAGATCGACAAGGCCATGCCCAAGACGCTCGGCGACACCGAGAAGTTCATGCAGGGCGGCGCGCAGTCGCAGATGAAGGGCGCGGCCAGTGGCGGTGTGTCGCAGCAGAAAGACGCGGCCACCGGGCCGGCCGATCAGGCGGTCAAGCAGCCACCCAATGCCGGCGCGATTCCCGAGCAGCCCAGCGCGCCGCTGCCGCCCGAGCCTGCGGCCGGCGCGCCGCCGATTGCCGGTGACAAGGCCATGCCGCTGCCGGCCACGGCCGAGGAGGTGTCGCTGCAGGCCACGAAGACGGACACCGACCAGGCCCTCAAGGACGAGAAGATCAAGCCCGAGAGCCTGGCCAAGGCCAACGACCCGCGCTTCTCGGCCGTGTCCGATGCGAAGGGCAAGGTCGCGGCGCAGGCGGACAAGGCACCCGCCCAGTTCCGCGCGAAGGAGTCGGGCGTGCTGGCCCGCGCTGGTGCGCAGGCGGCCGGAGCGGCACGCGCGGGGGCCTTGCTGATGGCAGGTCGCAAGGGCGCGGGCAATGCCAAGGTGCTCAGCCGCCAGCAGCAGCAGGCGGCCAAGGAAGAGGCCGAGCGCGCCAAGGTGGCAGCAACCATCGAGGGCATCTACACCCGCACCAAGACGCGGGTGGAGGCCAAGCTCGGCGGGCTGGATGCCGAGGTCAGCGCGATCTTCGACCCGGGCGTGGATGCCGCGATCGCGCAGATGAAGACCTTCGTCGACGACAAGCTCTTCGACTACAAGCTGCGCCGCTACCTGAGCATTCCGCTGGTGGGCCTGGCCCGGTGGCTGCGCGATGCCGCGCTCGGCCTGCCGGATGAGGTCAACGTCTTCTACACGCAGGGCCGCGCGGTGTTCACGAAGACGATGGATGCGCTCATCGACCGGGTGGCCGCGCTCGTCGAGCGCCGGCTGGCCGAGGCCAAGGCGGAGGTGGCGGCGGGTCAGGCGGAGATCAAGGCCTATGTGGCGAGCCTGCCCGCCCACCTGCAGGCTGCGGGCAAGGCCGCCGAGAACGCCGTCAACGACCGCTTCAAGGAACTTGAGGACGGCATCGAGAGCAAGAAGAACGAGATCGCCCAGGGCCTGGCGCAGAAGTACAAGGAGGCCTTCGACAAGGCCGACGAAGCCCTCAAGCAGATGCAGGAGGAGAACAAGGGCCTGGTCGCCGGCTTCATCGAGAAGCTGGGCGAGATCGTCAAGGCGCTGATGGAGTTCAAGGCCAAGTTGCTGGGCCTGCTGAAGAAGGGTGCCGAGACGATCCAGCTCATCCTGGACGACCCCATCGGCTTTCTCGGCAACCTGATCGCCGCGGTGAAGGGCGGCTTCAACGCCTTCGTGGCGAACATCTGGACCCACCTCAAGGCGGGCTTCTTCCAGTGGCTGCTCGGCTCGCTCGCGTCCGCAGGCATCACCCTGCCCAGCGACCTGAGCCTGATGTCGGTGTTCAAGCTCGTGCTGGATGTGCTGGGCATCACCTACCCCAAGCTGCGAGCGAAGGCGGTGAAGCTCGTCGGCGAGACGGCCGTGACCGTCATCGAGAAACTGGCCGAGTACGTGCAGGCGCTGTTCCAGGGCGGCGTGGCGGCGCTGTGGGAGAAGGTGAAGGACGACCTGTCGACGTTGAAGGACATGGTCATCGGCGCCATCCAGGACTGGCTGATCGAGACGGTCGTCAAGCAGGCGGTGACCAAGGTGGTGTCGATGTTCAACCCGGCCGGCGCCATCGTGCAGGCCATCATCGCGATCTACAACGTGGTGATGTTCGTCATCGAGAAGGCGCAACAGATCATGGCGCTGGTGGAGGCCGTCATCAACTCGGTCCATGCGATTGCGACGGGGGCCCTCGGCGGGGCCATCGCCTGGATCGAGAAATCGCTGGCGGCAGCGATCCCCGTGGTGATCGGCTTCCTGGCACGGCTGCTCGGTCTGTCGGGCATCACGGACAAGATCCGCGGCTTCATCCAGAAGGTGCAGGCCAAGGTGGATGCCGCCATCGACAAGGTGCTCGGCAAAATCGTCGGGGTCGTGAAGAAACTGTTCGGCAAGCTGAAGGCGGGGGCCAAGGCGGCTCTGAACTGGTGGAAATCCAAGCTGAGTTTCAAGGCGGGTGAGGAATCTCACACACTGTCATTCAAGGGTGAGAAGGCCTCCGCCAAGCTCTACGTGGCGAGCAACCCGCAGCTCGTGAAGGACTTCGTCAACGCGCGACGTGCGTCGGCCAAGTCGTCGAAGGCCAAGGCGTCACTGGGCGACATCGACAAACTGCTCGGGGATCTCGACACCGAGATGAAGAAGCCGGAAGACCAACAGCAGCAGCCGGTCATCACGCAGACCTTCAACGCCATCGGCGCCAAGCTGCCGGACATCATGTCCGAAGACGACTGGGGCGAGGAAGACAACCCGGTGCTGCTGAGCTATCCGAAGCCGCGCCTGTCGACCTATGCACCGATTTTTCTCGGCCCGCACGCGAGCAAGTGGCTCCCGCAGAAGACCTTGCTCAGCAAGGTGGCGGCTGACCCGCAGGCGTCCGGCAAGTCGGCTGCAGACCTGTTCGGCGGGGCCGTGACGGAGGCGGACTGGAAGACTGTCGGCAAGCGGGTACGGATGTTCCAGCCGACGGTGTCGGCCCCGCTGCCGCACGGCGAGGACACGATCGGCATCAACGCCGATCGGCAGATCCAGGTCGGGCTCAAGTTCAAGTACGAGGCGGACCGCACCAAGGGCGGCGGCAAGTTGAACCGCTTGTTGCGCCCGTACGGGTTCAGTCCGCAAAGCGATGGCATGGATGCCGACCATGTGGTGGAAATCCAGCTCATCGGTCGCGCGGCCGGCGACAACCTGGGCAATCTGTGGCCCCTGGCCGCCAGCGTGAACCGACACGGGCTGTCTCTGGCTGAGCAGCCGGTGACGCTGCCGGGCCCGACGCCGCGCAGCCACAAGCTCGCCGAAGCGCGCATCAAGAAAAAGAAGGGTGACCTGTGGATCTTGATCAAGGACACCAAGTAGCGCGTGCCGGGCCTCAGCGCTGCAGCCGTTGCCGCTGGCCGAACAGCGCTTCACGCGCACGGTCGTCAGTCAGCGGGCGGCGTGCGGCAGCGAGCACGTCGACGCCGCGCTGCACGGCCGGCCGCGCGGCGATTTCGTCGAACCAGCCTTTCAGGTGCGGATGGTCCGCCAGTTCCACGCCCTGGTTCTTCCAGGACCGCAGCCAGGGGAAGACTGCGATGTCGGCGATGCTGTAGGCGGTGCCGCCCACGTAGGTCGAATGTGCCAGGCGTTTGTTCAGCACGCCGTACAGGCGCTGGGCTTCCTGCGTATAGCGGTCGATGGCGTAGGGCAGTTTCTCGGGCGCGTAGATGCGGAAGTGATGCGCCTGTCCCAGCATCGGCCCGAGGCTCCCCATCTGGAACATCAGCCACTGCAGCACCTCGTACTTGGCCGCCACGTCGGCGGGCAGGAAGCGGCCGGTCTTGCCGGCGAGGTAGAGCAGGATGGCGCCGCTCTCGAACAGCGAGATCGGTCGGCCACCGGGGCCGTCGGGGTCGGTGAGGGCCGGGATCTTGTTGTTGGGGCTGATCGCCAGGAAGGCCGGATCGAACTGCTCGCCTGCGCCGATGTCCACGGGATGGACCCGGTACGCGAGGCCGCACTCCTCCAGCATGATGTGCACCTTGTGCCCGTTGGGGGTGGGCCATGAGTAGACTTCAAGCATTCGTCGCCTCCTTCCGGTCGGTGCACGACACTCCCTGCAATCAGCCCGATTCTCACGACTCATGGTGGTAAAGCAAGTCAAGCACTGGCTCGTGACCCGCGCCAACGCTGCGCGCTGGCGTCCGATCCAGGACTGGGCCGAAAGCCGCGGAGCCGAGTTCACACAAACTGAGGACGGCCAGGGTTTCCTGATCGAATCGCGCGAAGCGCTGCCCGGGGCCTTGCGCGTGGAGTGGGGCGAATCGCAGCGCAGCTACCTGCCGGGCTTCGAGCTGCGCATGCGCTGCGAGATGGGCCTGCATCCGGACCTTCAGCTGATGGTGGTCTGCCGCACGCTGATGGAGGAGCTGGAGCGGGCCGTCTTCGAGGCCTACACCGACACCCTCAAGACCCGCGTCGACACCGACACGCCCGAGGAGATGCGCTGGCTCGTGATGTTCCCGAAGTTCAATCCGTCCAGCTCGCAGATCCTGCGCCAGCGCTACGGCATCGTGGGCATCACCAAGGAGCTGGCGGCCGCCTGGGTGGAGAGTGAACTCGGCGAGGCGCTCGTGCAGGCCAGCCAGGACCTGTTGCCCGAAGGCCACCCCTTCGTGCTGATGAGCATGCGCGGCAACCTCTACCTGCGCACCGAGATGAGCGAAGCCGAACTGCCCAAGGTGCAGGCGCTGGTGCGCCTGCTTGAAACGGCCGCGCGTGAGGCACAACGGGTCAACAGCCGGCTGTCGGAATCAGGCGCCTGGCCGACCACGACCTCCATCGCCTGGACGCACACCACGCGACCCGGCGACGCCTGAGGAGGTGTCTCAGGCCTTCTGAGCAAACTGCCAGGCCAGCTCGGCGAGCGGCCGGGCGCTCGCTGCGGTCTCGCGGGCCTGCGCGCTGGACGCCGTGCCGTCGACCACGCGCTTGGCGATGCCCTGCACGATAGCCGCGATGCGGAAGAGGTTGTAGGCGAGGTAGAAATTCCAGTCCGCCATGACCGCGTTCACGTCAGCGCGCCCGGTGCGCTCGCAGTAGCGCTGCACGTACTCGCGCTCGCTCGGGATGCCGAGTGCAGCCAGGTCCTTGCCGCCCAGGCCGCGGGCGGCGCCCGAGGTCTGGATGTGCCAGCTCATGCAGTGGTAGCTGAAGTCCGCGAGCGGGTGGCCGAGCGTGGACAGCTCCCAGTCGAGCACGGCGATGATGCGCGGCTCGCTGGGGTGGAAGACGACGTTGTCCATGCGGTAGTCGCCGTGGACGATGCTCACCTCGGCCTCGTCGCGGGCCGAGGCCGGGATGTGGGCCGGTAGCCAGGCGAGCAGGGCGTCCATGGCCGGGTTGGGTTCGGTGACCGAGGCCAGGTACTGCTTGCTCCAGCGGCCGATCTGGCGCTCGAAGTAGTTGCCCGGCTTGCCGTAGTCGGCCAGGCCCACGGCGTGGAAGTCGACCTGGTGCAGTGCGGCGATGACGCGGTTCAGCTCCTCGTAGTGAGCCGCGCGGTCCGCGTTGGCCATGCCGGGCAGGCTCTGGTCCCACAGCACCCGGCCAGCCATGAAGCTCATCACGTAGAAGGCTCGGCCGATGACGCTTTCGTCTTCGCACAGCGCGAGCATGGCGGGCACCGGCACGGCGCTGCCGGCCAGCGCACCCATCACCGCGAACTCCCGCTCGATGGCATGGGCCGACGGCAGCAGCTTGGCCACCGGGCCGGGCTTGCTGCGCATCACGTACTGCGCGCCCGGCGTCTTCAGCAGGTAGGTGGGGTTGGACTGGCCACCCTTGAATTGCTCGATGGCCAGCGGTCCGGCAAAGCCCGGCACGTGGGCCGCGAGCCAGGTCTCCAGGGCGACGGTGTCCAGGGCTTGGGTGAGGGGGCGGGTGCCGGTGAATGCTTCCATGGCGGGCGACGGATCAGGTGCAACCCGGCATTGTGCGAGCGGGGCCGGGCAGGCCCTGTCGCCGCCGTGTCAGCGCGCGGCCGCCGCCAACAGCTTCTCGCGGCTGAGCACCACGAGGCGGGTCGGCTCCACGCGCACGGCGCCTTCACGCTCGAAAGCCTTGAGCTCCTGGTTCACACGCTGGCGCGAGGCACCCAGCAGCTGGGCCAGGTCTTCCTGGGCGAGCTGCAGCCCGATGCGGATCTCGTCTCCCTCCTGCACGCCGTAGGAGCGCGCGAGCAGCAGCACCTGCTTGGCCAGGCGCGCGCCCAGGGGCCGCGTGTTGAGGTCTTCGATCATGTCGAACATCAGGCGCAGGCGCCGGCAGTTCAGGCGCAGCAGCGCGTCGTACAGCTCGGAGTGCGTCTGCAGCAGCGCGCGGAAGTCGGCCTTGCGCACGCACAGCAGCGTGGTGTCGCCGTGGGCATAGGCGTCGTGGGTGCGCGGCAGGCCGTCGAACAGCGCGATGTCGCCGAACCAGGTGCCCGGCTCGACGTAGGTGAGCGAGATCTGCTTGCCGGCGAGCGACACCGAGCTCACGCGCACGGCGCCCTTGGCGACGGCCGTCCATTCCTCGGCCGGCTCGCCGCGGTGGGAGAGCATGGTTTCGTCGGGCAGGCGGCGCACGTAGGCGCGCTGGAGGATATCGTTGCGCAGCGGCTCGGACAGCTTCGAGAACCAGGCGCCCTGGTCGATCTGCTGCCGCTCGGCGGGGGTGAGGCTGAGTGCGTTCATGCTGACCCGCATTGTGCCGGCCCAGGATGGGGGGGCATCCGCGGGTGGCCGCATGCTAGAGTCGCCCGCGCATTTCGTTACCAGACATCAACCTTCCCGTAGCTGCTCGTCGTCGATGCCCCTCTCGGCCCCGCGCCCGACCCTGTTGGGTGCTTTCACACCCGCCTTGGCCCTGCTGCTGGGCCTGGTTTCACCGGGCGCCCAGGCCTTGGGTCTGGGCCGGCCGGTGGTGCACTCCACGCTGGGCAAGCCGCTGGACGTCAGCTTCCCGCTGCTGCTGGCCGACGGTGAGCAACTGTCCGAGAGCTGCGTGCGCGCCGAGGTGCTGGCGGGCGATGCCCGCGTGCCGGCGGGGCTGCTGCAGACCCGCATCGAAGGTGAACCCGGCCAGCGTCGCGTGCGGCTGCAAAGCCAGGCCCGCATCGACGAGCCCGCGCTGCGGATCACCCTGGCCCTCGGCTGCCCCTTGATGCTGACGCGCGAATTCAGCGCATTCATCGACCCCGTGCCTGCGGGAGGCTCGGCACCCGCTGCAACACCCACGCTGGTGCCGGCACCTGCACCTGCACCTGCACCTGCACCTGCACCTGCACCTGCACCTGCACCTGCACCTGCACCTGTCGATGCGCCCCCATCGGCTGCTGAGCCGGCGCCTGCACAGGCCAAGGTCCCGGCTCCGGCGCCACCGGTCCAGCCCAAGCCCCGGCCCAAGCCTCGTGCGAGCGGGCCGCGGCTGACCCTGGATCGACCGGAAATCCTGACGGCCGAGGCTCCACGGCCGACGGGGCCAGCGGCCAGTGCGCCCGACATGGAGCTCACGCCGGAGCTGGAGGCGCAGATCACCCAGCTAGAGCAGACGGTGGCCCAGTTGCGGGCCGAGCTTCTGGCGCGACAGGCCGATGGGCCCCAGAGTGCGTCGGACGCTGCGTCGGCGCCGAGTTCAGCAGCGGCGCCCGCTGTGGCACCCGCGAGTGCGACCTCTGCGCCGGCCGCGGTGGCCGTGCCGACGGTCCGGGCACCGGCCTACCGCGATCCCGTGACGTGGCTGCTGACGCTGGCCATGAGCCTGATCGCCGGCTCAGCGGCGTTCTACTTCAGCCGCTGGCGTGATCAGCGCGCTCGAGAGGAACTGGCCTACTGGCGCGCGCTGCACGCCGCCGAAGGTGCGGCGCCGCCGCCCCCGGCACCCGTGCCGGCCCCCGGCATCGCGCCCGCCGTGCTCGGCAATGCAGCGGCGCTGCCGGACGAAAGCCAGCACCAGATCACCCGGCCGCAACCGCGTCCGATGCCCTGGCCGCCAGCGCAGGTGGCACTCGGCCCGGAGTTCGCGAGCGCCATGCAGGCCACCCAACCCCTGCCGCCGCGTGTCATGCCGGAGCCGGTCCGGGCCGCGATCCCGGCGGCCCCGGCTGTCACCGTGGCGGACGATCTGCTCGACCTGCAGCAGCAGGTGGAGTTCCTGGTACTGCTGGGCCAGCACGATGCCGCTGCCGATCTGCTGGCCACGCGGCTGCGCAAGCCGCCCGTCATCACCATGCCCTACCTGATGCTGATGGAGCTGTGCCAGCAGCGGGGCGACACCGAGGTCTTTGCCGAGTTGGTGCGGCAGTACGAGCAGCGCTTCCGCGTCATGGCGCCGCCCTGGGAGCAGAGTCTGGCCCGAGGGCGTCCGCTGGATGCCTGCGCCAGCGTGGTCGCACACCTGCAGGTGGTCTGGGCCGATGCCGAGGCGGCCATGCAGCTGCTTCAGCAGCTCATCGCGGAAGGAGGCGGCCCCGGCGTGCCGCAGTTCGACCTGCCGGCCTTGCGCGACCTGCTTCTGCTCTATAGCGTGGCGCGCGACCTTTTCGAGGCCGGCCTGCGCAGCGATGAGGTCGACCTGATGCTCCCGCTGGACTCCAGCTTCGGGCACTGAGCCCTGCCGGCGGCGCTGTGTCTACATGCCGTAGTCGCTGGCGTCGCCGCTCATTGCCTTCTCGATCAGCTTGCGGCTCAGCCGTTCGGACAGCAGCTCTGCGAACACGTAGACGTAGTTGCGCAGATACGCGCCTCGCTTGAACGCAATCCGGGTGACGTTGCTGCCGAGCAGCCCACCCAGCGGGCGGGCGACGAGGTCGCTGCCGGCCGGCTCCTCCCGCATGGCCATTTCGGCCACGATGCCCACGCCCATGCCCAGGCGCACATAGGTCTTGATGACGTCGGAGTCGATCGCCTCCAGCACGATGTTGGGTGTGAGGTGGCGTGCGGCGAAGGCCTTGTCGATGCGGGTGCGGCCCGTGAAGCTCGGGTGGTAGGACACCAGCGGCTCGGCCGCGATCTGATCGAGGCTGATGCGTTCGGTGCTGGCCAGGGGATGGTCTCGGGGTACCACCATCACGTGCTGCCATTCGTAGCAGGGCAGGGTGACCAGCTCCGGGTACTGGGCCAGCGACTCGGTGGCGAGCCCGAGGTCGGCGGTCTCGTCGATGAGCATGCGGGCGACCTGGTCGGGGCTGCCCTGGTGCAGGCTCACGCGCAGCTGCGGCAGGTTCTTGCGCAGCTGCGCCACCGGCGCGGGCAGCACGTAGCGGGCCTGCGTGTGGGTGGTGGCGATCGAGAACGTGCCGCTGTCCTGGCGCGAGTATTCTTCGCCGATGCGCTTGAGGTTGCCCACTTCGCGCAGGATGATCTCGATGCAGGCCAGCACCTGCTGGCCCGGCTCGGTGATGCGGCGCAGGCGCTTGCCGTGGCGGGAGAAGATGTCGACGCCCAGTTCCTCTTCCAGCTCCAGGATGGCCTTGGATACACCGGGCTGCGACGTGAACAGCGCCTTGGCGGTTTCGGTCAGGTTGAGGTTGCGGCGCGCCGCCTCCTGCACGAAACGGAATTGATGGAGGTTCATGCCAGTGGCTCCAGGCAGGCATCGCACATCGCCTGCAGCACGGCCTCGTGCTCGCCGAGCGGTGGGTGGAGCACCCAGTCCACCGCGGCACCGTGGCGCTCGCGCAGGCTCTCCAGCAGCGGCGGGATGTCGCGGCGCACGTGGCCGCCGGTGCCGAGGAACAGCGGCAAGACGTGCACGCGCGTGCAGCCCTGGCGCACGAGGTCGTCCGCCGCATCGCTGAGGTTGGGCGTCATGAACTCGAGGAAGGACAGCGCCAGCGGCGTCTGCGGCCGGGTCTGGCGCAGGCGCGCGGCGACGGCTTCGAAAGGCCGGGCCCAGGCCGGGTCACGGGCGCCATGGGCAAACAGCAGCAGGCCATCCATCAGCGGTATCTCACAAGCCAGGTGAACGCGGCCATCGACAGGCCGAGGTAGAGCAGGCTGGGCGTGGCTGCCACGACCCAGGGTGTCCAGTTCTTCAGCAGGCCCAGGTGGCCAGCCACGTTGTTGAGCAGCACGAAGCTGATGCCGAGCATGATGCCGCCGAACACCTTGATGCTGATGCCGCCCGAGCGCCCGTGCAGGTAGGCGAAGGGCAGGGCCAGGGCCACCATCACGAAGCAGGCGAACGGATACAGCGCCTTGCGCCAGAACTGGATGTTGTGAGCCTGAGCCGACTGTTCCTGCGCCGACAGGTGGCGCGTGTAGCGGTACAGCTCCAGCGTCGACATCGACATCGCCGGCAGGACTGCCGCGGCGATCACGCCGGCATGCAGGGAGCTTTGCCAGTCCAGCGCGGCGAGCTCCTGCTCGCTGACGACGATGTTGCCCACCGGGGTCGGGCCAGCCGGCATGCCGGGATCCCAGACGGTCCGCTTGACCCGCTGCAGATGCCACATCCCCTGGCGGTCGACATCAACCTGGGCGGCCTCCGTGCGGCTGAGCAGACGGCCCTGGGGATCGAACTCGAAGATGACCACCCCTGCGAGTTCCCCCTCCCCGCCGACGCGGCCGACCTTGACCGAGTAGCTGCGGTCCTCGCCGTCGACCTTCTGGTGATCCTTCAGCCAGGCGCCCCGCTGGATCTGGCTGGCGTCGTGCGTCAGGGCCGCACGAAAATCGTTGCTTCGACGTTCAAATTCCGGCGCGACGTAGTCGCCGACGACGAAGGTCAGCACGGCAAACAACGCCGCCAGGCGGGCCAGCAGGCCCAGGGCGCGCGCCGGCCCGAGGCCGCCGGTGCGAAGGATCGTGAATTCGCTGCTCTGCGCCAGGCGGGCCAGCGCGAAGATCGCGCCGATCAGCACTGCGATCGGGAACAGCGTGTAGAAATTGCCCGGGATCTCCATCGCGGCCAGCAGCGCCGCCTTGCCCGCGCCCGCGCCTATGCGCGACATGCGGTCGATCTCGTCGACGAAATCGTTGAAGAAAACAAGCGACAGAAAGGCGAGGACCACCAGCAGCACGGAGCCGACGATGTCCTTGTAGAGCAGTTGTCGGACCGTCTTCATGCGGCAGATCCCGCCACTTTGCGGCGCAGGCAGAACCGGTTGCCGTTGTCGCGCAGCCAGATCACGCCCAGCGCCAGCACGAAGGCCGTGCCGTGCAGCGCCACCAGCGCCCGCGGCAGGGTGGTGCGGCCGCTGCCGACCCAGGCCACGCTCACGTTCACCATGTTGAAGTACACGACAAACGCCAGCAGCGCGAACAGCAGGTTCCAGTTGCTCGCGCGCCGCGGGTTGGACGCTGCCAGCCCGACGCCCAGCAGCGTCATGTTGCAGCCGGTGAGGATGATGCCCAGGCGCCACGCCAGTTCGCCCTGGTTCTTGGGCGTCGGGGTGCGGACGAGATCGAGCGTGGGCGTGGCCTTGGGGGGCAACTGGCTGGCGTTGGCGAGCACCTGGGTGTCGGTCATGACCTTGTACTGCTCGAACCGGGCGAGGGTCTTGTCGCCTGTCTTGAGCTGGGTTTCGTTGCGCTGGCCGTGGTCGAGCACGAGGAGGCGGTCATCGTCTTCCATCTCCAGCCGGCCGCGTGCCGACGTGGTGACCGATTCCCGGTCGTTCTGATTGGCCAGGATGAAGACGTTCCGGCCCGTGGCGGCATCGTCGCCATCCCGCTCGATGAAGAACACGCGGCTGCCATCTCGCGAGGTCTGGAACTGGCCCGGTGCGACGCGCGACAGGTCACTGCGCTTCTGGTAGCGATCGCGCAGTTCGGCACTGTTCTGGTTGCCCCAGGGCCACACGAACAGCATCAGCACGACCACGGCCAGCAGGATCGGCCAGGCCATGCGCATCACGGGCCGCACGAAGCGTGCGAGCGACAGGCCGCTGGCGAACCAGATCGTCATCTCCGACTCGCGGTAGCGCCGGCCGAGCGTCACGACGATGGCAATGAACAGCGACAGCACGAGGATGGTGGCAAGGTGGGCGATGGTGGCGTAGCCCATCAGCAGCACCACGTCCTGCGGTGCCACATTGCCGCCGGCGGCCTGGCCGAGCGTCTTGATCAGGGTCAGCGTCAACATGATGGTCAGGATGACCACAAGGGTGACCCCGAAGCTCCGCGCCAACTCGGACCGCGTGGATGAATCGAATAACATCAAACGCACTTCTATCTACTTCCAGTCATTATGGACTTCAAGATTCAAACCGCAGAGGTTGATGGGCTCGCGAATGTCGGGGCGGATGCCCTGGTCGTCGTGCTGGCAGGCGAGGCGCTGCCCAAGGCTCTGGATGCTGCGGTGGCCAAGCAGGTGCAGGCGGCGGTCAAGCTCGGCGATTTCGCGCTGAAGGCAGGCCAGGCGCTGACGTTCACGCACGCCGAAGGCATCAAGGCGCCCCGCCTGGTCGTGGCAGCGAGCGGCAAGGCCACGCTGGCTGCGGCGCGTGCTGCGCTGAATGCGGCCCTGGGCCAGATCAAGTCGCGCGGCGTGGCGAGCGCGGCCGTGGCCTTCGTCGGCTTTGAAGCGGCGTTGGCCGAGTCGCTGGCCGAGCAGGCGGCACTGGCTGCGACCGACGCGGTCTACGTCTACCGTTACACCAAGCCCAGCGCGCCGGCAGCCCCCAAGCTGACCCGCGTCACGCTGCTGGTGGGCAAGGCCGACCTGAAGGCGGCCAAGGTCGGCCTGGCACGCGGCGAAGCGATTGCCGCGGGTGTGGAACTGGCCCGCGAGTGCGCCAACCGCCCGGCCAACTACGCCACCCCTACCTACCTGGGCGAGGTCGTGCAGGGCCTGGGCAAGTCGCACGGGCTCAAGGTCGAGGTGCTGGACAAGAAGGCCGTCGAGAAGCTCGGCATGGGCAGCTTCCTGGCCGTGGCCCAGGGCTCGGACGAACCGCTGCGCTTCATCGTGGCCCGCTACGAAGGCGCGGCCAAGACGGTGCCGCCGGTCGTTCTGGTCGGCAAGGGCATCACCTTCGATACCGGCGGCATCTCGCTGAAGCCGGGCGCCGAGATGGACGAGATGAAGTTCGACATGGGCGGCGCGGCCAGCGTCATCGGCACGCTGCGCGCGGTGGCCGAACTCAAGCCCAAGCTCAACCTCGTCATGATCGTGGCGGCCTGCGAGAACATGCCCAGCGGCCGTGCCGTCAAGCCGGGTGACGTGGTCACCTCGATGTCGGGCCAGACCATCGAGATCCTCAACACCGACGCCGAAGGCCGGCTGATCCTGTGCGACGCGCTGACCTACGCCGAGCGCTTCAAGCCTGCGGTGGTGGTGGATGTGGCGACGCTGACCGGCGCCTGCGTCATCGCCCTGGGCGGCGTGCGCAGCGGCATGTATGCGAGCGACGATGAACTGGCCGCCGCGCTGACCGCGGCAGGCGACGCGGTGCTCGACCCGTGCTGGCGCATGCCGCTGGACGATGAGTACAACGAGGGTCTGAAGAGCAACTTCGCCGACGTACCCAACATCGCGGGTCGCGCCGGTGGCTCGATCACCGCCGCCAAGTTCCTGCAGCGCTTCGCCACCAAGTACCGCTGGGGCCACCTTGACATCGCTGGCACCGCCTGGAAGAGCGGTGCGGCGAAGGGTGCCACCGGCCGCCCGGTCGGCCTGCTGACGCATTTCGTGCTGAGCCACGCGAAGTAAGTCGTGGCCGTCCAGGTCAGCTTCTACAGCGACGCGGCGGACCCGCTGCACTTCTCCTGCCGGTTGATCCGGCGCGCACTCGCCTCCGGCAAGCCGGTGGGCGTCTGTGTGCCGGCGGCGGATGCCGCGCGGCTGGACCAGTTGCTCTGGACCTTCGAAGCGACCGAGTTCATCCCGCATCGCCGTTGGGACGGCACCTCACCGGCGATGCCTGGCGAGGTGCTGTTGGTGGCGGATGCCGCGCTGCTGCCGCACCGTGGCCTGCTGCTCAATCTTGGCGACGACATGCCCGGTGATGCACTCGCGTTCGAGCGTGTGCTGGAGGTCATCGGCCACGATGCGCCGCGTGTGCAGGCCGGGCGGGCACGCTACCGCCGCTACCAGCGGGCCGGCGCCAAGCTGGACCACTTTTCTGCCGCCGGTTGAGGGTGCGCCGTGGGGGCTCGTTGCGGCTGCCCCACGGCGCGCGCGTCCACGCTTTCCCGAATGAGTCGACCCTGGATTTGGGGTATGTTCATTCGGTTGAAAACTCAACGTTGTTTATTCGTTCTCTGTTCGTTCCCTGTTTGTTCCTCTCTCTTCCAAACTGGAGTTGATCCATGCAAATCAAGCTGAATATCGTGGTGGGCGCAGTGGCAGCACTGGTCAGCGGGGCCGCCATGTCGCAAGACCTGGTCGTCAAGATCGGCCACGTCGGCCCGACCAGCGGCGCGATCGCCCACCTCGGCAAGGACAATGAGCTGGGCGCTCGTCTGGCCATCGAGGAACTCAACGCCAAGGGCGTGACCATCGGCGGCAAGAAGGCCAAGTTCGAACTGCTGGCCGAAGACGACGCCGGCGATCCGAAGCAAGGCACGGCAGCCGCCCAGAAGCTGGTGGACTCCAAGGTCAACGGCGTCATCGGCCACCTGAACTCCGGCACCTCCATCCCCGCGTCCAAGGTCTACAGCGACGCCGGCATCCCGCAGATCTCGCCGTCCGCGACCAACCCCAAGTTCACCCGCAACGGCTACAAGACGACCTTCCGCGTCGTGGCTGACGACGTGCACCTGGGCGGCACGCTGGGCAAGTACTCGGTGACCACGCTCAAGGGCAAGTCCATCGCCGTCATCGACGACCGCACGGCCTACGGCCAGGGCGTGGCTGACGAGTTCGAGAAGGGCGTCAAGGCCGCGGGCGGCAAGGTCGTCGGTCGCGAGTTCACCAACGACAAGGCCACGGACTTCACCGCCATCCTGACCTCCCTGAAGGGCAAGAAGCCCGACGTCGTCTTCTTCGGCGGCATGGACGCCGTGGCCGGCCCGATGCTGCGCCAGATGAAGCAACTCGGCATCGAGGCCAAGTTCATGGGCGGCGATGGCATCTGCTCGGGCGAACTGCCCAAGTTGGCCGCCGGCACGATGGGTGACGGCCAGGTCGTCTGCGCCGAAGCTGGTGGCGTGGAAGGCGAAGCCAAGAAGTCGATGGAAGACTTCAAGACCAAGTTCAAGGGCAAGTTCAACGTCGAGGTGCAGATCTACGCGCCTTACGTGTACGACGCCGTCAATGTGATGGTGGCTGCCATGGTCAAGGCCGGCTCCGCCGAGCCGGCCAAGTACCTGCCGGTGCTGGCCAAGACCTCCGGCTACAAGGGCGTGACGGGCACGATCGCCTTCGACGACAAGGGCGACATCAAGAACGGCGCCCTGACGCTCTACACCTACAAGGGTGGCGCACGCGAGCAGATCGCCGTCGTCCGCTGATCTCACCGCTCCGATCCGACGCCCGCCTCTCGGCGGGCGTTTTTTTTGGCGCGTCGCTGCAGGTCCCGGCGATGTGCTGCATTTCGGCAACCCCTAGTTTGAGGTGTGAATACTCCCCAGGAACTGATGGGCCTCAATAGTTACTACGGCAACGAGCGTTCGACCAGCAATTCTGTTGAAGTTGTCATAAACCTCGTTTCGCGCCATTTCACGGGATTGCGTGTGCGTTTCGCACGCTTTGTGGTGGTCTGAAACGCGGTCTTCACGAGAGCGGCGGGCGCTTTCGGTTCTACTCGCGCCCGGTCTGAAACGGTCACGCACGGACCGCTGGTAGGGCCGGTGTCCGGACACGGATTCAAGGGGCGCCCACCCTCTAAACGGGGGGCTTTCAAGGCGGGGGGCGGCAGGCATGATGCCGGCGCGATCAAAGGCGGTCCGCCCTCGGCCCTCGCGGTGCTGATGCGGATCCGCGAGGGCCAGGATCGTCTCCGAGGCCCCCAGAGTCGATTTGCCGTTGGGCGGCAAATCCGTGCGTGGAGTGCGCGGTCGTGCGAGCGGAATATCGATATTGATGCGATTTTCGTGAATCGATATGCGGACGATGGGGCGCCAGGCAGTAGGTGATCGGGGATTTAGATGATTCGAATATTCAACCATTATCTGCACAAGCAAACGCTGCTTCAGGTTTGCTTTGACCTCGGTCTGATCGTGTTCGCCGTCATCGCGGTGGTGCTGAGCCAGGGCGAGTCGGCGCAGACGGTGCTGCCCTTCGCGGCCTCGCATGGCTTGTCGCTGGCCGGTTGCATGTTCGTGATCAATTCAGCGACGGGTTTCTACCAACATGTGCACAACCGCTCGGTGACCGAATCCTGTGCCCGCGCGCTGTTCGGCTTGCTGTTCGGGTTGCCCCTGGCATACGCCATTTTCAGTTTGGTGCCGTCCAACACCTCGCACCGTGATCTGCTGACCCTGGTGGCCATGGTGGCCGTCGCGGCGGTGATGGTGCACCGTGTCTATGCCGCCCACTCGGGCACGCAGGCCCGGATGCGCAGTCGCATCCTGATCTTCGGCACCGGCCCGGCCGCTCGCACGGTCGGCAACACTTTGCGGGCCTCGGACCCACATGCCCAGATCGTCGGCTACTACGCCGGTCCCAACGAGGACCAGCCGGAGGTGCCAGCCGCCGACATCATCAACGACGGTGCCAACCTGACCGAAGCCGCACTGAAGCACAACGTCGACGAAATCGTCGTGGCCCTCAGCGAGCGGCGGGGAGGCAGCATGCCGCTGCGCCAGTTGCTCGACTGCAAGCTGTCGGGCGTGCGCGTCGTCGACATCGCCACGCATTTCGAGAAGACGTTGGCGCAGATCAACATCAAGCACGTGAATGCCGGCTGGCTCGTCTTCGGCGACGGCTTCAGCCAGGGCATGCTGCGGGCGGCGATCAAGCGCGTCTGCGACGTCATCTTCGCTGCGCTCATCCTGTTGGTGACGTGGCCGATCATGCTGGTCACGGCGCTCGCGATCAGCCTTGAATCGCGAGGCCCGGTGCTCTATCGCCAGGAGCGTGTCGGCCTGAACGGTGTGCCCTTCAAGGTGATCAAGTTCCGCAGCATGCGTACCGATGCCGAGAAAGACGGCAAGCCGCGCTGGGCGACGAAGAACGACGATCGCGTGACCCGCGTCGGCCGGTTCATCCGCAAGGTCCGCATCGACGAACTGCCGCAGCTGTTCAACGTGCTGTGGGGCGAGATGAGCATGGTCGGCCCGCGGCCGGAGCGTCAGTTCTTCGTGGACGAATTGATCAGCAAGATTCCCTACTACGCGGTTCGCCACAGCGTGAAGCCGGGTGTGACCGGCTGGGCCCAGGTGCGCTACGAATATGGTTCGACGATCGAGGACTCCGTCGAGAAGCTCCAGTACGACCTGTACTACGTCAAGAACCATTCCCTGTTCCTGGATCTGCTGATCATGCTCGAGACGGTGGCCGTGGTGCTCACCGGCAAGGGCGCCCGCTGACCCGGCCTTGACGCCCGCATGCCGGCGTAAGCGCCGATGCGTGCAACCCGGCAGGCGTGCTTGAATCAGGCATGATGCCCCGTACCGACCTGACCTCGCCCCCCCTGCCATGAGCGAGGTGCTTGCCTCCTTTCTTGCGCTGAGCAATCTCAGTGCCTCTGTCGCGGCGCTGGCCTACGGCGCCTTCGCGGTCTACTTCGCCTATCGCCTGGCCCAGGGCGGCCTGCCGGTGACCCGCGTGGCCCTGGTCTTTCTGGCGGCGCTCGCCATCAGCACGCTGTGGGCGGCGACCTCGCTGGTTGACGGCCTGCTGCATTGGTCGGAGCGGCTGCCCGGATGGGTCGCGCCCACGCTGGATGTGGCGCGCTTCGCGGCTTGGTTTGCCTTCATGTTGCTGCTGCTGCCGCCGCCTCGCCCGGGCAGTGGCTGGGGCTGGATGCGGCCGATTGCCGCCGCGACGCTGTTGGCGCAATGGGTCATGGTCCTGGCGGCGGACAGCCTGCCCGTCGGTGCCTTGGCGCGTCCGCAGGCGCTCGCTGCGCTGGCCATCGCGGTGCTGGGCCTGGTGATCGTCGAGCAGATGCTGCGCAATGCCACCGGCGATGCGCGCTGGAACGCCAAGCCGGTCTGCCTGGGCCTGGGCGCCATCTTCGTGTTCGACCTGTTCATCAACTCGCAGGCGGCCCTGTTCCAGCATTTCGACGGCGATGCCGTGAGCGTGCGGGCCCTGGTTCATGCCGCGGCGGTGCCGCTGCTCTACGTCGCTTCGCGCCGGCATGCCGACTGGCTTGGCAAGCTGCACGTGTCGCGGGCAGCCGTCTTCCATTCGGCGACCCTGCTGCTGGTCGGTGCCTACCTGCTCGTGGTGGCCGGTGTCGGCTACTACGTGCGCTACACCAGCGGCGATTGGGGTCGGGCGCTGTCGGTGGCGCTGGTGTTCGTGGCGCTCGTGGCCCTCGCGCTGTTGCTGGCCTCGGGCTCGATGCGGTCGCAGTTGCGCGTGTACATCAGCAAGAACTTCTTCAGCTACCGCTACGACTACCGCGAGGAGTGGTTGCGGTTCACCCAGTTGCTGTCCAGCAGTGCCGAGTCCCAGAACACCTCGGAGACCGTGGTCAAGGCCCTGGCCAATCTCGTCGAGAGTCCGAGCGGCATGTTGTGGATGCAGCGCTCTGCCGGCGCCGACTTCGTCCAGGCTGCCCGTTGGAACCTGCCGGCGCAGTCCGGCAGTGAGCCGCGCGATGGGGCCCTGGTCAGTTTCTGGCGCGAGCGCACCTGGATCATCGACATCGACGAGTGGCGTCAGCAGCGCGAGGCCTATCCGGGCCTGGCACTGCCAGCGTGGCTCGTCGACGAGCCGCGCTGCTGGCTGCTGGTGCCCTTGCTGGTGCGCGAGTCCCTGACAGGATTCGTCGTCCTTGGGCGTCCGCGGGCCGCTGTGGAACTGAACTGGGAGGTTCGCGACCTGCTGCGCACCGCGGCGAGCCAGGCATCCGGCTACCTCGACCAGGCCCAGGCCACCGAGGCGCTGCTGGAGGCACGCAAGTTCGATGCCTTCAACCGCATGTCGGCCTTCGTCGTGCACGACCTCAAGAACATCGTCACGCAGCTCTCGCTGATGATGAAGAACGCCAAGCGCCTGCGCGACAACCCCGAGTTCCAGCAGGACATGCTCGACACCGTCGAAAACTCGCTGGAGAAGATGCGCCAGCTCATGCTGCAACTTCGCGAAGGTGACAAGCCACACGGCGTGACGAGCGGGGTCGACCTGGAGCAGATCGCCCGGCGGCTCGCGGCGGCGGCGGCCAGCAAGGGCCGCACGCTGGAACTGTCGCTGCAGCCGGGTGTCAGCACGCGGGGCCACCCCGAGCGCGTCGAGCGGGTGCTGGGGCATGTCGTCCAGAACGCCTTCGACGCCACCCCGAGTGCGGGCCGTGTCATCCTCACCTTAGATGCGCAAGGCAGCCAAGCCCGCGTTTGCGTGGAGGACACCGGCTGCGGGATGACGGAGGATTTCATTCAGAATCGACTCTTCAAGCCGTTCCAGACCACCAAGGCGAGCGGCATGGGCATCGGTGCCCACGAGAGCTACCAATACGTGCATGAACTGGGGGGGAAGATCAGCGTGCAGAGTGAAGTGAACCGGGGGACGACTGTCACCCTGCTGCTGCCCTTGTTCCATGCGCAGGCGGACGCGCCGCTGACGGCGCTCGACCTGCAATGAACACGCCCCGGCATGCCCCGCTGCTGATCGTCGAGGACGACCTGGCGCTCCAGAAGCAGCTCAAGTGGTCCCTCGACCGGTTCGAGTCCGTCACGGCCGATGATGTGGCCAGCGCCGTGCTCCAGTTCCGCCGCAACAGCCCGGCCGTCGTCACGATGGACCTGGGCTTGCCGCCAGACCGGGATTCGGTCTCGGAGGGTTTCAAATGCCTGGAGAAACTCCTGGAACTGGACCCGGGCGTGAAGGTCATCGTGCTGACCGGCCAGAACGACCAGGACAACGCGCTGCGCGCGATCCGCATGGGGGCCTACGACTTCCTCGCCAAGCCGGTCGACCCCGACGTGCTGAGCCTCACCGTTGAGCGGGCCTACCGCCTGTATGAGTTGCAGCAGGAGAACCGCCGCCTGCAGATGCAGCAGAGCAGTGACGTGTTCTCGGGCCTGATCACCCGCGACCCCGGCATGCAACGCATCTGCCGCATGATCGAGAAGGTGGCGCCCAGCGATGCGACCGTGCTGCTGCTGGGCGAAAGCGGCACGGGCAAGGAGGTGCTGGCGCAGGGCCTGCATGACGCCTCCAAGCGCAAGGGGCGCTTCGTCGCCATCAACTGCGCGGCCATTCCCGAGACGCTGCTCGAGAGCGAGCTCTTCGGCTACGAGAAGGGCGCGTTCACCGGGGCGACCAAGTCGACGCTCGGCAAGATCGAGACGGCCAATGGCGGCACGCTGATGCTCGACGAGATTGGCGACCTGCCGATGCCGCTGCAGGCGAAGCTGTTGCGATTCCTGCAGGAGCGCGTCATCGAGCGTGTGGGCGGGCGGCAGGAGATCCCGATCGATGTGCGCGTGGTCGGCGCGACCCACCAGGACCTGAAGCAGCGCATCGCCGACGGGTTGTTCCGCGAGGACCTGTACTACCGGCTGGCGGAGATCGTGGTCGACATCCCGCCCTTGCGCGAACGCCTGGGCGACCCGGTGCTGCTCTCGCATGCCTTCGCTCGTCGCTTTGCGACCGACATGCGTCGGCCGGCACCGACGCTCGCCGACGACGCCGTGCGCGCCCTGGAGGCCCATCGCTGGCCAGGCAACGTGCGCGAGTTGCAGAACATGCTCAAGCGGGCCGTCATCATGTGCGAGGACGACCGCATCACCGCGCTGGACCTGGGCCTGAAGGTGCCTGCCACCGAGGCGGCTGAGCCGGCAGCCACGCTGGACCTGCGCACCGTGCGCGAAAACGCCGAGCGGCAGGCGCTGATCACGGCGCTGGCGCGCACGGACGGCAACATCGTTCGGGCAGCCGAGATGCTGGGCATCAGCCGTCCGACCCTCTACGACATGATGAACCGGTTGCAGATCAAATGATTCAAGACGTCCAGCCCAGCAAGGCCCGCTTGCACAAGGTGGTCTCGGTCGTTGCGGTGTGCCTGTCGCTCTGGGCCTGCTCTGACCAGAACGCCACGACCTACATCGCCACCGGCAAGGCGAAGATGGCCAACAAGGAGTACCGGGCGGCCGTCATCGAGTTCAAGAACGCGTTGCAGAAGGACGCCAACTCCAGCGAAGCGCGCTTCTTGCTTGGCAAGGCCCTGCTGGAAATCGGCGATGCCCCGGGCGCTTTGGTCGAGCTGCGCAAGCTCCAGGACACCGGCTTCGACAAGGAGACCCTGACGCCGGTCCTTGCGGCGGCGCTCGTGTTCAACGGCGAATTCGATCGTTTCATCGCCGAGTACGCGGACGTGGAGCTCAAGACCCCGTCGCTGCAGGCAGAGCTCAAGTCGGCCCTGGCCGCGGCCTACGGCGCCAAGGGCAAGTACGTCCAGTCCCGCGTGGCTGCGGAAGCCGCGCTGCAGGCTGACCCCAACAACCTCGCTGCCCAGCTCGCGCTTGTGCAACTGCTGCTCGTCGCCGAAGACCGCGGCGGGGCGCTGGAGCAGGTCGAGCGGGCGATCAAGACGCATCCGAACGCATCGCGGCCCTGGATCGTCAAGGCGGAAGTGCAGCGCACCCTCGGCGTCGACGTGGCGCAGGTCATCGAGAGCTACCGGCAGGCGCTCAAGGTCGACAGCAGCGCCGTGCCGGCCCACATCGGCATCACGGACATCCTGATCCGCCAGCAGGACTACGAGGGCGCGCGCAAGGAGCTCGCCGACGCCAAGAAGATCGATCCCAACAGTGTCGAGGTGCAGTACTACACGGCCCTGATGGCCGTGCAGCAGAACGACCTGAAGCTCGCGCAGGACCTGGTGCTGCAGCTGTTGAAAGTGGCCCCGGGCAACCCTCGTTTCCTGCAGCTGGCCGGCTTGGTGGAGTACGAGCGCGGCCGCTACCTGGAAGCCATGGCGCATCTCGGCAAGGCCTTGAACTCGACCCGCGCGCCAGGGGCGGTGCGGGTGCTGCTGGCCAAGGCGCAAATGCGTGCCGGCGACCCACGCAAGGCCTACTCCACGTTGCAGCCGCTCCTGGACACGCCGGGCACGCAGCCGAGCGAGGTCTACTCGGTCGCCGGTGAAGCCCTGCAGCAGCAGGGCCGCATGGACGAGGCGCGGCGCTTGTTCGCCCAGGCCGTGAAGTCCAACCCGAAGGACGCTCGCGGCCGTACGGCGCTGGCGCTTGCACAGATCGACGAGGGGCGCGACGAGCAGGGTGTCAAGGAGCTGCGAGCCATCGCTTCGAGCGACGAAGGCATGATTGCCGACGTCGCGCTGATCGCAGCGCACATCAAGGCCAATCGCATGGCCGAAGCCGAGGCAGCGGTGGCCGCACTCGACAAGAAGGCGCCCACCAAGCCGATGCCGGCGTTCTACATGGGCCGGCTCGCACAGTTGCGCGGCCAGAATGGCGTGGCCCGCGAGAAGTTCGAGCTGGCACTGAAGCGTCAGCCCACCTACATGCCGGCGGCCAACGCACTGGCGGCGCTGGACATCCAGGACAAGAAGCCCGAGGCGGCGATCGCCCGCTTCGAGAAGATCGCGGCAGCAGATCCTGGCCTGGTGGACGCGCGCCTTGCCGTCGTGCTGGTGCGCCAGCGCACGGGCGCCTCTCGCGCGGCGCTCATCGAGCTGCTGGATCCGATCATCAAGCAGTTCCCGGGGACCGACGAGCCGCTCCTGGCCAAGATCCAGTTGCTGCTGGGCAGTGACAACAAGGCGGCAGCGCAGCTGGCTTCAGAGGGTGTCAGCCGCTTCCCGGAGAAGGGGCTCTTCCTGGACTTGCTCGGCCAGGCCGAGATGCTGCAGGGCCATCACACGGCGGCGCTGCAGGCCTTCAACAAGCTCGCGGCGATGGACCCCAATGCCGTCAACCCGATGATGCGCATCGCCGAGGTCTACCTCGCACGCAACGACGCCCCGGCCGCGACGAGTCAGCTCCGCAAGGTGCTGACGGTGAAGCCAGATTTCCCGCAGGCCCAGGCGATGCTCGTCGTGCTGCTGGCGCGGACGAACAAGATCGACGAGGCCTTCACGCTGGTTCGTGGCATCCAGACCCGCACGCCCAACGATGCCCGAGCCTGGATCTTCGAAGGTGATCTGCACAACACCAAGGGCAATCTCCCGGCGGCCATCACGGCCTACCGCACCAGCCTCAAGAAGCGCGAAAGCAGTGATGCGACCGTGAAGCTGCACCGCAGCCTGCTCGCTGCCGGCCAGGGCGCCGAGGCATCCAAGATCGAGGACGACTGGCTCAAGCGACATCCCGAGGACCCGCTCTTCCAGTTCTACCTGGGCGACATCGCGCTGGCGAATGGCCAATTCGAACGTGCCGAGTCGCTGTACCGCAAGGTCGTGACGCTGGTGCCGGACAACGCCGTGGCCATCAACAACATCGCCTGGACGCTGCTGCGCCAGGGCAAACCAGGGGCGCGGGCCTTGGCCGAACAGGCCCTCGCATTGGCGCCCGATTCCACGGCAATCCTTGATACGCTTGCGGAGATCCACGCCAGCGAAGGGCGGCTGGACCAGGCACTCACCGTGCAAAAGCGTGCGCTCGAGCTGGACCCCCAGCAGCATGTGCACCGCCTGCACCTGGCGCAGTTCCTCGTCAAGGCCAATCAGAAGGCGGCGGCGCGGGTCGAACTGCAGAAGCTCTCCGATCTTGGCAAGGCGTTCCCGCGCCAGGACGAAGTCCAGAAGCTTCTCGGCAGCCTGTGATGCGGGCCTCGGCGGCTCCAGGCCTGGGGATCTTGAAGGGAGCGAGCTGAATGGGAATCCGGCAATCGAGCTTTCGAAAGCGCATGCACCACTGGATGCGGCGTGCCTTCGCCCGCTTGCCGCGCGACACCCGGTTCGGCATCTACCGGGCCATGATCGACTGCGACCCGACGCCCGACCCGCGGCTGGAGCTCAAGGTGGCCGAGACGCGCGAGGAGCTGGAAGACTGCTTCCGCATCCTGCATGACGCTTACGTGGCCAGCGGCTTCATGAAGCCGGCGCCCTCCGGCCTGCGCGTGACGATGTATCACGCGCTGCCCACCACCACGACCTTGTGCGCCAAGTACGACGGCCGGGTCGTCGGCACGATGTCGATGATCCGCGAGGGCGTGTTCGGCTTCCCATTGCAGTCGGTCTTCGACCTGAGCGATGTGCGGGCCAAGCAGGGGCAGATCGCCGAGATCTCGGCACTGGCCGTGCATCCGGATTTCCGCAAGACGGGCGGTGCCATCCTGTTCCCGCTGATGAAGTTCATGTACGAGTACTGCACGGAGTACTTCGACACCCGGCATCTCGTCATCGCGGTGAATCCCGACAAGATCGAGCTCTACGAGTCGCTGCTGTTCTTCGAGCGGCTGCAGGAGAACGTGGTCGACAAGTACGACTTCGCCAACGGCGCACCCGCGGTGGGTGCCACGCTGGACCTGCCAGTCGCCAAGGACATCTTCCGGCGCGTGTACGGCAAGCGCAAGCCGCGCAAGAACCTGCACCACTACTTCGTTCAGCTGCGCCTGCCCAACATCAAGCTGCCCAAGCGACGCTACTTCACGACCAATGATCCCGTGCTGACGCCGGCGATCCTCGACCACTTCTTCAACCAGCGCAGCCGGGTGTTCGCAGAGCTCGACGACCGGCGCAAGGCGCTGCTCTGGTCCATCTACGACCAGCCTGAATTCCGGGCCGTGCTGCCGTTGATGAGTGACACCGCCACCGGCTTCCACCCGATGCGGCGGCACCAGCGGTTCTCGCTGCGCTGCCCCGCCGAACTTCGGGTGCGCGAGACGCCTGATGGCGAGGAGCGCTCGCTGGTCATGACCGTCATCGAGATTTCGCTGTCGGGCTTTCAGGCCCAGTCCCGACTGGACATCCCGGTGGGCGCACGGGGGAAGGTGTTCGTCGAACTCGGCAGCCAGGACAAGGCGATGCTGGACGTGCAAGTCATGCGCCATCACAGCACCGATACCGGCGAGTTCTACGGCTTCAAGCTGGATGAGCCGGACGAGGTCTGGCGCAGGGCGGTCAGCGCCCTGGAGACGGAGTACGTCGCCGGCGAGCTTTAGCCCTGTCGCGCGGCTGTCCGTCTGCCCTGAGGCCAGTCAGTGAGTCCGGCCTTCCCGTTCTCGATGCGCAAAAAAAATCACCCGCCGTTGGCGGGTGATTCGTCGACTGGCCCAGCGCCCGAGGGCGCCGGACATGTCTGATTTACTTCGCAGCGCGGCGGCGCGAGGCGACGCCCAGGCCTGCGATGGCCAGGCCGACCAGGGCCAGCGAAGCCGGCTCGGGCAGCGTGGTGGCGGTCAGCGTGCCGGACCACTGGTTGGCTTGCAGCGACTTGTTCGGGCCCGACAGGGCAGCGATCAGGGCGGCCACCGTCGTGTTGTTGTACTGCGAGCTCAGGGCCAGCGTGAACTTCGTGCGGTCGTCGGTGGTGTCGCAAGAACCGTTGTGGTTCAGGTCGTCACAGGCGATGCCGTTGATGGTGATGCTGGCGAAGACGTTTTGGCCTTGCTGCTGCAGGTTGTACGGCAGGAACACGCCCGGGGCGATCTGCAGGCCGCCGACCAGTTCGTAGGCCTCGAAGCGCCACCACGGCTTCACGCTCGTCAGGTCGACCACCTGCTTCAGCGGCGTCACGCTGGTGCCGACCGGGAAGTAGTTCCCGGTGTCGGCAGAGTTTTCGCTCAGGTCGTGCAGCAGGTACGGGCCCGTGTTGCCGGCGAACACGCCACCCAGGAACGAGCCGGTGTTGAACAGATCGTTCGAGAAGAACTGGCCGTAGGTCGCTGCAGTCGTGAACGGGTTGTTTTGCGGCGGTGCCCAGTCGATGTTGCCCTTGCCGGTGGCGTCGGTGCGGATGATCACGCCACCGAAACCCATGTTCAGCGTGCCGACGATCGGGGTGGCGGAAGCCACCGTCGCTGCTGCGAGGGCCGCTGCGGCAACCAGCGTCTTCAGGATCTTGCTCATTTGAATCTCCTTGATTCACTTGCTAGAGATTGGGGCGCGGCCCCGGACGACGAAACATAAGCAGGTGCCGTGCCAGCTCTTGGTTGGCAAGGTGAAAATCGTTTCGCGACAACGATTTAACGTGTGAATTGCGAACTCCTTCATGCGTCGCAGGCCCCTCGTCAGGGCTAGCTGTAAAGTCCGTCGACACTGGCTGGCAATCGATCCGAATGGAGGGGTGGCGTGGAGACTGCAAGGGACGGCGTGACCGCAGGCCGGCGTGACACCGGCAACGTGACCGGCTGGGGGCAGGGCGAGATCGAATGCTGGCGTCCCCGGGACCTGGACGGCGTGCGCGATTGCGTCGCCCGCGCCATCGCTACGCGGCGACCTCTCTACCCAGTGTCCACCGGCTTGAACTGGGGCTACGGCTCATCGACGCCTCCGCAGCCCGGGGCCGTGCTGCTCGATCTGAGCGGCATGGACCGGATCCTGAACGAGCACGAACTCAAGCACGGTGCGTCGGTGGCAGTGATCCAGCCGGGCGTTACCCAGCGTCAGTTGCGGGACTTCCTGGCCGAGTTCCGCCCGGATCTCGGCTTCAACGTCACCGGCTCAGCCATGGACACGAGCATCCTGGGGAACGCCTTGGACCGCGGTGTCGGCTACCTCGGCCCGCGTCGGGAGGACCTGTTCGGCCTGGAAGTCGTGACCGGGACCGGCCAGATCCTCTACACCGGATTCCGGCGGCTCGGCAAACAGTCGCCGCTGGCGCACACCCATCCCTACGGCCTGGGTCCGATGCTGGACGGCTTGTTCTTCCAGGGCAACTACGGCATCGTGACCAGCGCCTGCTTCAAGTTGCTGCCGCGCCCCGCGTGCTCCGCTGCCGTGTCGCTGGCCCTGCGCGACACGGCCGACCTGGCGAAGTTCCTGGATGGCCTGGCGCTGCTGAAGCGGCTGGGCGTCATGACGGGGGTGACGCACGTGGGCAACCAGGCGCGCACGCAGGCCAGCATGATGTCGGGCATCCAGCAGTACCTGCAGCAGTCCTGCGGCATCGAGGGACAACGCCTGGAGCACGAAGCCCGCCGGGCGCTGGCTACCGTCGCGCCCTACGAATGGACCAGCCTGTCCGGCGTCATGGGCAGCAAGGGGCAGGTCAAGGCAGCTGTCGCCGAAGTGAAGCGCGTCATGGGAGGCATCGCCAAGCTGACCGTCGTGGACGATGCCAAGCTGGAGACGGGCATGCGCCTGCTCCATCCCTTGCGTCATGCGTGGCCTTGGGCTCGTGCGAATGCCGCCGCCATTGCAGCCATCCGCCCCTTGCACGGGCTGGCCGACAGCAGCCCGACCGATGCAGCCATTGCCAACCTGCTGTGGCGTTATGGGCGCCCCGAGGCGGCCGCTACCGAGCTGGATGCCTCGGATTGCGGTCTCATCTACGTCAACCCGGCGCTCCCGATGGACGGGCGCGGGGTGGTCAAGGTGATCGATGGCATGAAGCGGGTCGCCGCGGCGCGCGGGCACGAGTTGCACATGACGCTGAACATCGAAACCACCACCTCCTTCGTCGCCGTGGCCAATCTGCTGTTCGATCGCCGCAACGACGCGGCGGTGGCCAATGCCCAGGCCTGTGCGACCGAGCTGTGGAAATATTTACGGCACGAGAAACTCGAGGTCTACCGGGCCCGTGCCGACATGATGTCCGACCTCGTCGACGACGCCGACGCTTTCTGGCGTACGGCATGGGCGCTGAAGCGGGTGTTCGACCCGGACAACCTGATTGCTCCCGGGCGCTACAACCTGCCGCACGCACCGCCGGAAACGCCCGGAACCCCACCGATTCGGGGTGTGTGAAAGTCCTCGATACGGCTGCCAAGCCCCCGATTCAGGTTGCCTGGTGTCGGGGAGGGGTATGGCATCATTCTCCGGCTTTGGCTCTTGCGATGCGAGGGCAGTGCCGTCGCTGCCGCGCAGCTTTCGATGAACAGACCCCTAGAGGACTCGCCTTGGACGCCTTTCATGCTTTGAACACCAGCACTGAGCAACAGCAGTCCGGCGAGGGCCGGGGCAGCCGAGCCGGCCGATGGATGGGCCTGGGGCGTGTGGTGGTGGCCCTGGCCGTGACCGTCATGGCCGGTTGTGCCAGCACCGGCAATTTCCCAGCGGCGCCGGCTGCGGTCGCCAGCGACGACTACAGCTACATCATCGGTGCCGGTGACAACCTGAACATCCAGGTCTGGCGCAATCCAGAGCTGTCGATGTCCGTGCCCGTCCGCCCGGACGGCAAGATCGCCGCGCCCCTGGTCGACGAGATGGTCGTGCAGGGCAAGACCTCGGTGCAGGTCGCGCGCGAAGTCGAGAAGCAGCTCGGCAAGTACGTGCGGGACCCGGTGGTGACGGTGATCGTCACGAGCTTCGTCGGGCCGTACAGCGAACAGATCCGCGTGGTGGGCGAAGCTGCCAAGCCGCAGTTCCTGCCGTATAAACAGAAGATGACCCTGCTGGACGTGATGATCGCCGTCGGCGGTCTGACGGACTTCGCCTCGGGCAACAGCGCCACCATCCTGCGCACGGCCGAGGGCAACAAGCAGTACTCGGTGCGCCTGAAGGATCTCATCAAGCGCGGTGACGTCTCGGCCAACGTCGAAATGCGGCCCGGTGACATCCTGATCATTCCGCAGAGCCTGTTCTGACGTGCAGGCCGCGTGCCACGTCGGCGTGCGGCTCCTCCCTTGCTTTAACTGAGACTGTTCCTGATGGAATTGCTGATTGGTCAGCTTCTGATCGTCGTCCGGCGGATGTGGAAGTACCGCTGGGTGGGCCTGATCGTGGCCTGGGTGACCGGTGTGGTCGGCGCTGTCGTGGTGTTCGTGCTGCCAGACCGTTACGAAGCCAGCGCGCGCATCTACGTGGACACGCAGTCGATCCTGAAGCCGCTGATGTCGGGCCTCGCCGTGCAGCCCAATGTAGAGCAGCAGGTGACGATGCTCAGCCGCACGCTGATCAGCCGGCCCAACGTCGAAAAGCTGGTGCGCATGGCCGACCTGGACCTGAAGAACCAGTCCAAGGCGCAGCAGGAAGCCACCATCGAGACGGTGACGAGCAACCTGTCGATCCAGAGCAGCGGGCGCGACAACCTCTACATCCTCGGCTACCGCGACAGCGACCCCGAGACGGCCAAGCGGGTCGTGCAGGCCCTGGTGTCCATCTTCGTGGAATCCAGCCTGGGCCAGACGCGCCAGGGCACGTCCACCGCCACGACCTTCATCAACGAACAGATCAAGGCCTACGAGGCCAAGCTCGAGGAAGCCGAAACCCGGTTGAAGGAATTCCGCCTCAAGAACCTGTCCAACATGGCGGGTGACGGCAAGGACTCCGCGGCGCACATCGCCGAGCTCAGCGCCCAGTTGGAGCGCGCACGCCTTGAGTACCGTGAAGCCGTGAATGCGCGCGATGCCGCCCGGGCGCAGCTCGAAGCCGAAAAGGCGCGAGGCGGTGCGCAGACCACGGCGCAGAGCCTGCTGCAGGAATCCACTGCCAACGTGAGCACGCCCGAGCTGGATGCGCGCCTGGCCGACCTGCGGCGCAATCTCGATGCGCTGCTCCAGCGCTACACCGACCAGCACCCTGACATCATCGCCACGCGCAAGCTGATCAAGGACCTGGAAGAACAGAAAAAGAAGGAAATGGCCGAGCTCCGCAAGGCGGCCATGAACACCCCCACGGCCTCGGTCGGGGCGGGGGGCAGCGGCAGCCTCGCGATGCAGGAGATCACGCGCATTCTGGCGACGACCGAGGTGCAGGTCGCGTCACTCAAGGCGCGCGTCGACGAGTACACGTCGCGCTACTCGCAGGCGCTCGGTGCGATGAAGACGGCGCCGCAAGTCGAGGCTGAGGCTGCCCAGCTCAACCGCGACTACGCCATCCACAAGCGCAACTACGAAGAGCTCGTGCAGCGTCGCGAACAGGCGTCCATCTCCGGCGAACTGGACGTGGCCTCCGGTGTGGCGGACTTCCGCGTCATCGATCCGCCGCGCGCCAACCCGAAGCCTGTCGCCCCCAACCGCCTGCTGCTGCTGGCCGGTGCGATGGCCGGTGCGCTGGGTGTGGGTCTGTTCACCACATTTGCAGCCAGCCAGCTGCGCCCGGTCTTCCACGATGCCAATGATCTGCGGGCGCGCGTCGAGCTGCCCATCCTGGGCGTTGTGACGCGCCTCGTGACCGATGCCGATCGGGCACGCCAGCGGGTCGAACTGATCCGGTTCTCTGCGGGGGCCGGGGGATTGCTGGCCATGTTTGCCGTCGCGCTGACGGTGTTGGCGGTGCAACTGAGCCGGCAGGTGGTTTGACATGACGAGCCTCATCGAACAAGCCGCCCAGCGGCTCGAACAGCTCCGCCAGGCAGGCGTCGTGCTGCCGGGCGACGAGCAGACGCAGCCCACCGCAGAGCCCGCGCTGGCACCCGTGCCCGCCGCGGCCGCCCCGGTGGCGGCGCCGGCGCCTGCTGCAGCGCCGTCGGTCGGCATCTCGATCCAGGATGACGGGCACCACCCGTCGTCCAAGCGTGTCGAGCTGGACGTGGTGGCGCTCGCGGCCCAGGGCTTCCTGATGCCGCACACGCCGCGCTCCCAGACGGGCGACCAGTACCGCGTGATCAAGCGGCCGCTCATCAAGAATGCGATGGGCAAGGGGGCGGCGACAATCAACCATGCCAACCTGCTGATGGTCACCAGCGCGCTCGCCGGCGAGGGCAAGAGCTTCACGTCGATCAACCTCGCGCTGAGCATCGCGGCCGAACTGGACAACACCGTCATGCTGGTGGACGCCGACGTGGCACGCCCCTCGGTGCTGCGCATGCTTGGCCTGCCGCAGGGTCCAGGCCTGCTCGACGTGCTGGAAGAGCGCGTCGAGATGTCGGAAGTGCTGCTGCGCACCAACGTCGAGAAGCTGACCATCCTGCCCAGCGGCACGCCGCACCCGCGGGCGACCGAACTGCTGGCCAGCGACGCCATGCGCCAGATGCTGGACGACATGGCCAAGCGCTACCCCGACCGGATCATCATCTTCGACTCGCCGCCGCTGCTGCTCACCACCGAATCGCGTGTGCTGGCGTCGCACATGGGGCAGATCATCATCGTGGTCCATGCCGAGAAGACCGCCCAGAGCGCCGTCCAGCAGGCCTTGGCCGCCATCGAGACCTGCCCGGTCAAGATGATGCTGCTCAACCAGGCCAGCCCGAATGCTGCGGGTGGTTACGGTTATGGCTACGGCTACGGGTATGGCTACGGCTATGGATACGGCTATGGCAGCAATGACTCGGCTCAGACCTGAGCCGCGCCATCTGCCCCTGGCCCTCGCCCTGATTGCGGTCGCGGCCCATGCCCAGCAGGGCGACGGCGGCGCCGGCAGCCCGATCAAGCCCAGGCTCGGCATTTCGCAGAGCTTCACCGACAACCTGCGCCTGAGCGACCGCGAGAAGGATGCGGCGCTGATCACCACGGTGTCTCCGGGCATCAGCGTCGTGATGAACAGCGGATCAGTCCGCGGCACGCTCGACTATTCCCTCAACGGCATCACCTACCTCAAGACGAGCTACGGCACGCGCGTGCAAAACTCGCTGTCGGCCAATGCCCAGGCCGAGATCCTGCCGCGCACGTTCTACGTGGAGGCCCAGGCCAACATCGGCCAGCAGAACACCTCGGCCTTTGGCTTGCAGTCGGCGCCGACGCTCGGCTCACAAGGCTCCGTGTCCGCCCTGGACAACCCGAACAGCCGCGAGACCGGTACGCTGACCGTGTCGCCGCTGCTGCGCAGCCAGCTCGGCGGTCTTGCCAGCGTGGACTTGCGCGGCAATTTCTCGATGACCGAGGCCCGCGGCAGTGCCATCGGCGACAGCCACGCGAGCGGTGGCACGCTGCGTATCAATCAGCTGAGGCCTGGCATCCTGAGCTGGTATCTGCAGGCCACCACCCAGCAGGTGCGGCCCAAGGCAGCGCAGACCAACCGCACCAGCTCGGCGGTCGTCGGCCTGAACTACCAGCCTGACCCCGACTGGACGTTCAGCGGCAATGTCGGTGAGGAACGCAACGACTACCGCAGCCGTCAAGGCACGGCCGAGCAGGGGCTGACCGGCGGCCTGACGGCCCAATGGTCACCGACCCCGCGCACGCGGCTGTCGGGCGACTACCAGCGGCACAGCTACGGCGACAGCCATGGCCTGACCTTCGAGCACCGCATGCGCAACTCCGTGTGGCGCGTGGCGGACACGCGCACGGTGACGTTGGGCAACACCGGCGCAGCCGGCGGCATCCGGACCAACTACGACCTGTACTTCCTGCTCTTCGCTTCGCTGGAGCCGGACCCCGTGAAACGAGATGCCCTGGTTCGTGCGGCGTTGCTGTCGTTGGGCTTGTCACCGGACGCGCCTGCCTCCGTGGGCTTCCTGTCCGCCGGCCCGAGCCAGTTGCGCAACCAGCTGTTCAGCTTCACCTTGCAGGGCGTTCGCAGCAACATCACGGCGAGCGTCAGCCGCTCGCTGACGATACGCCTGGGCAGCGGTCTCAACCAGGGTGATCTCGCGTCCAACGCGCTGATCGAGCAGCGCTCGTATTCGCTGTCGGGCAGCTACCAGCTGTCGCCGGTGTCCGGGCTGTCGCTGACCGCCTCACGCCAGGAGTCGATCGGGGATGCCGCGACGCGCCGCACGCAGCTCACGAGTCTGTTTGCCAACTGGAATGTGCGTCTGGGCGGGCGCCTGAGCGCCCAGCTCGGTGCGCGCCACAGCCGCTTCGAGGGCACCACGCCGTACACCGAGAACGCGGCCTACGCCAACCTCACCCAACAGTTCTGACATGAAACGCCTGCAGAGTTCAGCCTCCCAGTCGCGCACCTCGCGCGTGAGCCTGACATCGCAGGCTGTCCGGTGCCCCTGATATGTACGAAGCCTTCTACGGCCTGAGCAGCAAGCCTTTCCAGCTCAGCCCGGACCCCAACTTCTACTACGGCAGCAAGCAGCACCGTCGTGCCAAGGCCTACCTGGACTATGGCGTGCTGCGCAACGACGGCTTCATCGTCATCACCGGCGAGATCGGGGCCGGCAAGACGACGCTGCTGCGCGGCCTGCTGGACAGCCTGAACCGCAGCAATGTCGTCATCGGCAATGTCGTGACGACGCAGCTCGATGCCGAGGACACGCTGCGCATGGTGGGCGCGGCCTTTGGCGTGCGCGTGAAGGACGCGCCCAAGTCCGAACTGCTCATGACGCTGGAGGCCTTCTTCGTCAACCAGGTCACGCAGGGCAAGCGCTGCCTGCTGATCGTCGACGAAGCCCAGAACCTGACGCCGCGCGCCGTGGAAGAGCTGCGCATGCTGTCCAACTTCCAGTTCAGCAACCAGTCCCTGCTGCAGACCTTCCTCGTGGGCCAGCCCGAGTTCCGCGGCATCCTGCAGAAGCCCGAGATGGAGCAGTTCCGCCAGCGTGTCGCGGCCACCTGCCACATCGGCCCGCTGGACGAGGACGAGACCCAGCGCTACATGGAGCATCGCCTCAAGTGCGCCGGCTCCACGGGCAAGCCCACCTTCGACCACGATGCCTTTCCGGCCATCCACAAGGCCAGCAACGGCATCCCGCGCCGCATCAACCGACTGTGCGACCGCCTGCTGCTGCTGGGCTTCATGCAGGGCCGCAGCCACCTGACGCTGGCCGACGTGAAGGAAGTGCTGCGCGACATCGCCCAGGAAAGCGAAACGCCGCGCCACAGCGACGCGAGCCCGCTGGACAGCGTGCCGGCCAAGCTGCCCGACAGCCGCCCGGGCGCCCTGGACAGCGGGCCCGGCAGCCTGGATGTCGCCAAGCTCAAGATGAGCGTGGCCGAGGTGGACGGCCTGTCCTCCGAGATCGCCGCCCTCAGCGCCGACCACCACACCGACCGCCTGCAGCGCCTGGAGCGCAGCATGATGCGCCTGGAGCGCATCAACCTGCAGACGCTGGCGCTGCTGCAGAAGCTCGTCGACGCCGTCAAGCAGCACTGACAGCGAGGTTGCCATGCTGATGCCCACCCCGACGCCGCCCCTGCGCAATGCGATGAGCATCGACGTGGAGGACTACTTCCAGGTCTCGGCCTTTGCGCCCTACATCCGCCGCGACGACTGGAACGGGCTGGAGTGCCGTGTCGAGCGCAACATCGACCGCATCCTGGCGTTGCTCGCCGACAAGGACGTCAAGGCCACGTTCTTCACGCTCGGCTGGATCGCCGAGCGCTATCCGCAGGTGGTCAAGGCGATCGTCGCAGGCGGGCACGAACTGGCCAGCCACGGCTTCGGCCACGAGCGCGCCAGCGACCTGAGCCCCGCCGCCTTCCTCGACGACATCCGCCGCGCCAAGGCCCTGCTCGAAGACCTCGGCGGCGTGCCGGTGGTGGGCTACCGCGCGCCGAGCTTTTCGATCGGCAAGGGCAACCTCTGGGCCTTCGACGTGCTGCGCGATGCCGACTACCGCTACTCCAGCAGCGTCTACCCGATTGCGCACGACCACTACGGCATGCCCGACTCCCCGCGCTTTGCGTACCCGGTGCGCGAGGGGCTGCTCGAGATCCCGGTGACCACCGTCCGCATGGGCTCGCGCAACCTGCCGAGCAGTGGTGGGGGCTACTTCCGGCTGCTGCCGTATGCGCTGTCGCGCTGGATGATCCGCCGCGTCAACGAGGTGGATCGCGAGTCCGCCGTCTTCTACTTCCACCCCTGGGAGATCGACGACGAGCAACCGCGCGTGCCCGGCATCGACGCGAAGACGCGCTTCCGCCATTACGTCAACATCCCGCGCACCCACGGCCGCATCGCGCGGCTGCTGGAGGACTTCCGCTGGGGCCGGATGGACGAGATCTTCCTCGGCCGCGAGGCCGCCACGAGCCCCGCCGCCGCTGCGCTGAGCCCCGCCTGAATGAGCGCACCCCTTCACATTGCGCGCCTGGACGCGCAGGACGCTGCCTTGTCTGCCCGCTGGGATGCCTTCGTGCTGGCCCATCCGCAAGCGACGTTCTTCCACCGCAGCGGCTGGATGCGCGTCATCGGCCGCGTGTTCGGCCACCCGTGCTACTTCCTGTACGCCGAGCGCGAGGGGCGGATCGAGGGCGTGCTGCCCCTGGCTGAAGTGAAGAGCCGGCTGTTCGGCCATTCAGTGGCGAGCCTGCCGTTCGGCGTCTATGGCGGTGTCGCGGCGCTCAACGACGAGGCCACTGCCGCACTCGAAGCCGAGGCGGAACGCCTGGCGCGAGGGCAGGGCGCCGAGCACCTGGAGTACCGCTACCTCGGCGAGACACGCCACACCGACTGGCCGCGGCAGGACCTGTACGTGACGTTCCGCAAGGAGATCCTGCCCGACGAGGAGGCCAACATGCTGGCCATCCCGCGCAAGCAGAGAGCCATGGTGCGCAAGGGTATCAAGAACGAACTGCGTGCCGAGATCGACCCGGGCGTGGACCGCTTCTTCGCGCTGTACGCCGACAACGTCCACCGCCACGGCACGCCGGCCATGCCGAAGAAGTACTTCCAGGCGCTGCTCGACGAGTTCGGGCCCGACGCCGAAGTCCTGACCGTGACCACCGCCGACGGCAAGCCGCTGTCCACGGTGCTGAGCTTCTATTTCCGCGACGAGGTGCTGCCCTACTACGCCGGTGACGACGAAGCGGCGCGCGACCTCGCTGCCAACGACTTCAAGTACTGGGAACTGATGCGCCGCGCCTGCGCCCGCGGCCTGAAGGTGTTCGACTACGGGCGCAGCAAGCAGGGCACCGGCCCCTATGCGTTCAAGAAGAACTGGGGCTTCGAGCCGCAGCCGCTGTCCTACGAGTACCGGCTGTTCAAGCGCGAGTCGATTCCCCAGAACAACCCGAACAACCCGAAGTACCAACTGATGATCAAGGCCTGGCGCAAGCTGCCCATCGGCTTAGCCAACTGGCTCGGGCCGTTCATCGTGAAGAACCTGGGCTGAGGCCGCCGGCATGAAGCTGCTCTACCTCGTCCACCGGCTGCCGTACCCGCCCAACAAGGGCGACAAGGTGCGTTCGTACCACCTGCTCAAGCATCTGGCGGCGCGGCACGACGTCCACCTCGGCACCTTCATCGACGACCCCGACGACGAACAGCACCTGCCGCGCGTGCGCGAGTTCTGCAAGAGCCTGCACGTCGCCCGCCTGAACCCGCGCAGCGCCAAGCTGATGAGCCTGCGCGGCCTGCTCAGCGGCGAGGCCCTGAGCCTGCCCTACTACCGCGATGCCGGCCTGCAGGCCTGGGTGGACGAGACGGCCGCCCGCGAGGGTTTCGATGCGGTGGTGGTGTTCAGCGGCGTGATGGCGCAATACACGCGCGGCCTGCGCGGCGTGAAGACGCTCGTGGATTTCGTCGACGTCGACTCCGCCAAGTGGCGCGACTACGCGCCCGAGCACGCCTGGCCGATGTCGTGGCTCTACCGCCGCGAGTTCGCCAAGTTGCTGGGCTTCGAGCAGCGCGTGGCCGATGCCGCCACCTGCAGCTTCTTCGTGACCGACCGGGAGGTGGCCCTGTTCCGCGACCTCAGCCCGGGCCGCGCGATGCGCCTGGCTGCGCTGGGCAACGGCGTGGATGCCGACTTCTTCACGCCCGCTGCGGCTTGCGAAAGCCCGTTCGCGGCCGATGAACGGCCGGTCGTGTTCACTGGCGCGATGGACTACTGGCCCAATATCGACGCCGTCACCTGGTTCGTGCAGAGCATCCTGCCGCCGCTGCGCGAACGCTTTCCGGGCTTGCGTTTTCACATCGTCGGGCGCAGCCCGACACCCGCCGTGCAGGCCCTGGCGGGCGAGGCCGTCCGCGTGACCGGCACCGTGCCCGACGTGCGACCCTACCTGCAGCATGCCGCGGCCGTCGTGGCGCCGCTGCGGCTGGCGCGCGGCATCCAGAACAAGATCCTGGAAGCCATGGCCATGGCACGCCCCGTGGTGGCCGCCGACACCTGCGTGCGCGCCATCACGCAGGCGCCGCTGGACGGCCTGCAGCCCGCCACCGCGGAAGCCGACTACCTCGAGCGCCTGACGCACTGGCTGCTGAACCCCGAGGCGGCGTCCGCCGCGGGGGCGGCGGCGCGTGAATTCGTCGTGGGCGCCTACAGCTGGGACGCCCACCTCGCGGGCCTGGATCGACACCTGGAGGCCGCATGATGCGACTGCCCGCGCCCTGGCGCCTGCCCCTGCTGGCCCTGCTGATCGCCTGGGGGCTGCTGGTCGGCTTGTACGAATCGACCGGCCTGGCCATGGTCGAGATCTGGAACCGCTCCGAGACCTTCGCCCACGCCTGGGTGGTGCCGCCGATCTCGGCCTGGCTGGTCTGGCGCCTGCGCGGCGAGCTGGCCGCTCTGTCGCCGCGCCCGTCGCTCGTCTGGGTGCTGCTGCTGCCGCCGCTGGGGCTGCTGTGGCTGGCCGGCGAACTGGCGGCGGCCAATGCCGCCACGCAGTTCGCGCTGGTCGGCATGCTGGTGGCGGTCGTGCCCTTGATCCTCGGCACGACGGTCGCGTCGCGCATCGCCTTTCCGCTGGGCTTCCTCTTCTTTGCCGTCCCCTTCGGCGACTTCCTCACGCCGTGGTTGATGGACCGCACGGCCGACTTCACGGTCATCGCGCTGCGGGCCTCGGGCATTCCGGTGTTCCGCGAGGCGCTGGAGTTCATCATCCCGTCGGGATCCTGGTCGGTGGTGCAGGCCTGCAGCGGCATCCGCTACCTGATGGCCTCCGTCATGGTCGGCACGCTGTTCGCGTACCTGAACTACCGCAGCTACCGCAAGCGTTGGGCGTTCGTGGGTGTGGCGATCGTCACGCCGCTGGTGGCCAACTGGCTGCGGGCGTACATGATCGTGATGCTGGGCCACCTGTCCGGCAACAAGCTGGCCGTGGGGGTGGACCACATCATCTACGGCTGGGTGTTCTTCGGCCTCATCATGCTGGCGATGTTCATGATCGGCGCGCGCTGGTCCGACCCGGACCCCGAGCCGCAGCCCGCACCTGCGCCCGAGGCGAGCGCCGCCGGCGGGCAGGCCAGGATTGCAGCACTGGCGCTGACCTCGCTGGTGCTGCTGGCCGCGCCGGCCTGGCTGCGCGGGCATACCGAGTTCGGCCACCTGCCGGGCAAGCCGGCGCTGGCGGAGGTGCCGCTCTCCGGCTGGGCCTGGGTGAACGAGCCCATGACGACCTGGCAGCCGCACTTCCAGAACCCCGCGGCGACGCTGCATGGCCGCTACGAGCGCAAGGACGGCCTCGGAGCCGTCGGCCTGTACGTTGGCTACTACCGGGATCAGCGCCCGGGCCGACAACTGGTCACGTCGGTCAACGTGCTGGCACTGGACGGCGGCGAGAAGTCGTGGTCGCGCACGGCGTCCGGCACGGCCGAGCTCGACGGTCAGGTCTGGCGCACGGCTGACATGCGGGGCCTGGCCCTGCACGAGATCGTCGGCAGCGGCCAGCAGGTGCCGCGCTTGCGGGTCTGGTATGCGTACTGGATCGACGGGCGCCTCATCACGAGCGACTGGCAGGCCAAGCTCTACGGCGTCTGGCAGACGCTGTCGGGTCGCGGGGACGACGGCGCCGTCGTGATCCTGTACGCCGACAAGGCGGTCGCAGGCCCGGACGACGCGGCCCTGCGCGACTTCCTGCACACCTCCTGGCCCCGGATCGACACCGCTTTGCGGGACGTCCGGGCGCGAAATGTCATGGCGCAGCGGTGACAATCCTGCGTCTTCGAAAAATCACAGCAACGAGATACGACCCATGAATACGCTCGCAGTCATCGGCCTCGGATACGTGGGCCTGCCCCTGGTGGTGGAGTTTGGGAAGCAGATTCGCACGATCGGCTTCGACATCGCCAAGCACAAGGTGGAAGCCTGCCAGCGGGGCACCGATCCGAGCCGTGAACTGACCGACGCCGAAGTGCAGGCCGCCACCCACGCCGTCTATACCGACGACCCCAAGATGCTGGCCGAGGCCGACGTGATCATCGTGGCCGTGCCCACGCCGGTGGATGACGCACATGCGCCCGACTTCCGCCCGCTGATCGGCTCCTCCACGAGCGTCGGCCGCCACATGAAGAAGGGCGCGATCGTCGTCTACGAGAGCACCGTCTACCCGGGCGCGACCGAAGAGGTGTGCATCCCCGTGCTGGAGCGCGAGTCCGGCCTGAAGTGGAAGCAGGACTTCTTCGTCGGCTACAGCCCCGAACGCATCAACCCCGGTGACCGCGAGCACACGCTGACCAAGATCCTCAAGATCGTCTCCGGCGACACGCCCGAGACGCTGGAGAAGGTGGCCCAGGTGTACGAGAAGATCATCGTGCCGGGCGTGCACCGCGCTTCCAGCATCAAGGCCGCCGAAGCGGCCAAGGTCATCGAGAACACGCAGCGTGACCTGAACATCGCGCTGATGAACGAGTTGGCCATCATCTTCGACAAGCTCGGCATCGACACCTCCGAGGTGCTGGAAGCCGCGGGCACCAAGTGGAACTTCCTGAAGTTCAAGCCGGGCCTGGTGGGCGGCCACTGCATCGGTGTGGACCCGTACTACCTGACCCACAAGGCCGACATGCTCGGCTACCACCCGCAGGTCATCCTGGCCGGCCGCCGCATCAATGACGGCATGGGCAAGTTCATCGCCGAGCAGACCATCAAGCAGATGATCGCCAGCGGCAGCTACATCAAGGGCGCACGGGTCAACGTGCTGGGCCTGACCTTCAAGGAAAACTGCGGCGACCTGCGCAACTCCAAGGTCATCGACATCATCAACGAGCTCAAGACCTACGGCGTGGAGGTGTTCGTCACGGACGCCCAGGCCGAGGCCGAGGAAGCGATGCACGAGTACGGCGTGCGCCTGATGAAGTTCGACGACCTGCCGCGTGCCGACGCGATCGTTGCCGCCGTGTCGCACCGCGAATACGCGGCGCTGAGCATGGAAGACATCAGCAAGAAGCTCGTCAAGGGCGGCGCCTTCATCGACGTGAAGGCCGCGTTCGACCCGAAGGCGATCGAGGGCGCCGGCTACCGACTCTGGCGCCTGTGAGCATCCAAGGCGGTGGGGACGCACGGCCCCTGGTCGTGCATCTGCTGCACCGCTTTGACACCGGCGGCCTGGAGAACGGGGTCGTCAACATCATCAACCACCTGCCGGCCTTTCGGCATGCGGTGGTGGCGGTGACTGAGATCACGGCCTTCAAGGACCGCGTCACGGCGCCCGGCACGCAGTTCATCGCGCTGAACAAGCCGCCCGGGCAGGGCCTGTGGCTCTACCCGCGCGTGGTCCGGCTGCTGCGCGAACTGCGCCCGGCGGTCGTCCACACCCGCAACCTGGGTGCGATGGAGTTCCAGCTCCCCGCCTGGGTGGCCCGCGTGCCGCTGCGCGTGCACAGCGAGCATGGCTGGGACGTCAACGACCTCGGCGGCGTGAGCCGCACGAACCAGCGGCTGCGGCGCCTGTACGGCCCGGGCGTGCACCGCTTCGTGGCGCTGTCGCGGGCGATCGAGACCTACTTGACCGGGCCCGTCGGCTTCCCCGCCTCGCGCGTACAGCGCATCTGCAATGGCGTGGACACGCGCCGCTTCGCGCCGGCCGTTCAGCCGCCACCCGAGGCCTGGCCGTACCGGCGGGGGGAGCACCTCGTGATCGGTGCGGTCGGGCGCATGCAGGCCGTGAAAGACCCGCTCAACCTCGTCGAGGCCTTCGTGCGCCTGTGCGCGCTGTGCCCCGCGCAGGCCACGCAGCTGCGCCTGGTGATGCTTGGCGGCGGCCCCTTGCTCGAAGCGGCCCGGGCCCGGCTCGCCGAGGCGGGCCTGGGGGGCCAAGCCTGGCTGCCGGGCGACCGCACCGATGTGGCGGCCCTGCTGCCGCATGTCGACATCTTCGTGCTGCCGTCCCAGGCCGAAGGCATCAGCAACACGCTGCTCGAAGCCATGGCCTGCGGCTGCGCACCCGTGGCGACCGCGGTGGGCGGCAATCCCGAGCTGGTGACCGACGAGGGCAATGGCCTGCTCGTGCCGGCGTCGGACAGCGAAGCGCTGGCGCGCGCACTGAGCCGGCTGGTGGCGGACCCCGCTCGGCGCCAGGCGCTGGCCGACGCCTCGCTGGCGCGGGCGCGCCGCGAGTTCAGCCTGGACGGCATGGTGCAGGCCTACGGCGCGCTGTACGCGTCGGCCCGTTGAGCGTCAGCGCGCCACGAACACCCAGCGGCGCGACACCCAGAAATTGAAGCCCATCGCCACGATGGAACCGACGGCGACTCCGGCGAGCAGGTCCAGCGGCTGCGTGCCGAGCACGTGCACCACGCCCAGGTAGCAGGCGATGTTGATGGCCGCGCCGGCACTCGTGATCACCACGTAGCGCAACCAGCTCGATGCGCTGCCCTCGACCTGGAATGTGAACTGGTGGTTCAGCCACCAGGTGACCGTGGCGGCCCCGATGAAGCCCAGCAAGCGCGACAGCGCCTCGCCCAGCCCGGCCTTCGAATGCAGCAGCAGCGTGAGCCCGGCGTCCGTCACGAAGCCCACGCAACCCACCAGCGCGAAGCGCAGCAGCTGCGAGCGCAGCACTGCAGCCCGTAGGCTGCTCAGCGCTCCCATCGCGGCATCTGCAGGTAGAGCAGCCGCTTGATTTCCTGGCGCCCGCGCGTGACCGTCTCCAGGATGACGCCGGCGATGAAGAACAGGAAGGCCAGGATCATGATGCCCGTGGACAGGATGGCCGTCGGGAAGCGCGGCACGAGGCCGGTGTTCACGTAGTCGATGAGGATCGGCACCGCCAGGCCCACCGATACCAGGGCCAGCAGCACCGCCAGCACCGAGAAGTAGGCCAGGGGCCGCTCGTGCTTGTAGAGCTGCAGGATCAGCCGCAGGATGCGCCAGCCGTCGCGGTAGGTGGAGAGCTTGCTGGCCGAACCTTCCGGGCGGGCGCCGTAGGGCGTGTCCAGTTCCGTCACCGGCATGCGCAGTTCCAGCGCGTGCACGGTGAGCTCGGTCTCGGTCTCGAAACCCTTGGACAGCGCCGGGAAGGACTTCACGAAGCGGCGCGAGAACACCCGGTAGCCCGACAGGATGTCGGTGAAGCTGCGGCCGAACAGCTTGGCGACGAAGCCCGTCAACATCGCATTCCCGAACACGTGGCCCGGGCGGTAGGCCTCGGTCTGCGTGTGCACGCGGCAGCCCACGACCATGTCCAGCTGTTCGTCCAGCAGGGTGTTGACCATCTTGGGCGCACTGGCCGCGTGGTAGGTGGCATCGCCGTCCACGAGCACGTACACGTCGGCCTCGATGTCCGCGAACATGCGCCGCACGACATTGCCCTTGCCCTGGCGCCGTTCGATGCGCACGATCGCGCCGCTTTCACGGGCCACGTCCGAGGTCCGGTCCTTGGAGTTGTTGTCGTAGACGTAGATCTCGGCCTGGGGAAGTGCAGTGCGGAAGTCCTTCACCACCTGCGGGATCGCCACCTCCTCGTTGTAGCAGGGGATGAGCACCGCCACGCGCAGCTTGGGGTCCAGGGCTTCATTCATGTCGTTGTCCTCAGCGCACTTCATACAGGGTCACTTCATAGCTCGGCGCGACGACGCGCCGGGCGATGTCGGGGGGGAGCAGCGGCGCGATGCCCAGCGCCTGCAGGACCTGCCCGATGGGCTTGCTCGGCCCGTGCAGCGTGTCCACGGCCACCCAATGGGGCTGGGGCCGGAACGCCGCGGCCTGCGCCTTGCAGCGCGGCTGGCCGGCGCACTGCTCCACACGCAGCGCGTTGTAGAACACACGGTCGCCGGCCGCGGCCGGGGCACTGCTGACCGACGTGCGCGGCACGCCGGCGATTTGGAAGAAGGTCTCGGACCGCTCGTAGGTCTCGATGTCGGTGTGTACGGCCTGGCCCGGGTGGGCCTTCACCCACGCCACGAGCGCCTGTTCGATCGCGCGTGGCTGCGTGTTCTCGACCGAGAGGCACAGCAGGTTCACGCCCACCACCGCCGCGGCGACCAGGGCCGCCTGCACGCGTCGCTGCTGCGTCCAGAGCCGGGCCACCCACCAGGCGGTCAGCCCGGCCGCCACCCAGGCTGGCACGAGCAGGTAGCGCGGCACGAGGTAGAGCTTCGGGTTGACCGCGACGAACAGGTAGCTCAGTGCGCCCAGGCCGAGCAGGCGCATCAGCACCTGGCGTTCCAGCCCCCGCGGCAGGCGCCAGGCCTGCCAGGCCGCCCACAGCCCCGTCCAGAACAGCAGGCCGTACTTCTGCGACACGAACAGCGCCAGCACCGGGTCCAGCAGCAGGTGGACGCTGAGGTTGCCCTCCTTGTCGATCCAGCCGCCGCTGGCTGCCACGCGCTGCACTTCGGCGAGCCGGTTGACCGGATCGTGGTGCAGGTCCACGTTGAGCCGGTACAGCGGGTCGCCCGTCATCCACGTCAGGTAGCCCCACTCGCCGCCGACGATCAGCGCGAAGCCCAGCACCGCCCAGGGAATGCGTCGCCGCGCCGGCGGACCGGCCATCCACGCAGTGATGCCGCAGGCCAGCAGCGCACCCGCCGAGGTCTGCCGGTTGCTCCAGGCCAGGCCGGCCAGCAGGCCCGCGGCCAGCCACAGTCTGACCGACGGCCGTGACGACTGCTCGACATCGTCCAGCGAGCGCATGAGCACCCAGAACGTGGCGCCGACGAAGAACAGCTCCGAGACGTCCGGCGCGAGGTAGGTCGAGTTGACGATCATCCCGGTCGTCGTGATGGCGAAGAGGCCGAAGCACGCCGCCACCGGGAAGCCCAGGTGCCGCTGCAGGCCGTGCAGTTGCAGGGCCACGAAACCGAAGAAGTACAGCACCGTCGTCAGGCCCAGCGAGAACAGCGACAGGCCGAGCGTGGACACGCTGGCGGCCGCCGGCAGGGTCAGCGTGTGCCGCAGGGTCCAGTGCGTGTCCCCGACGTAGGGCACATGGGCCAGCCAGCCGAGCGCCCCGCGCAGGTAGTTGGCGTCGTCGCTGGCCTGGAAACCCACGAAGAAACGCCACTGGAGCAGCGCGAGCAGCAGGGCCAATGAACCATAAACAAGGGTCATGGCCGCCGCCGACACCGGTGCAGGTGAACTCACAGTGGGCAGGCGTGACGGGGGCATGACAGAGTCGGTTGACGAGAGGCAGGAACGTACCCGCAGCCTGGGCGCGGCTGTCTTTTTGTGCGTCGCGGATCATCGCGGAAGCGGCTTTCGGAACCCCTCCGCGGGCCCCCTCGTTCGAGGGTGGAAAGCGTGTGCGAAATCACAAACGGGGGGCAGGTCCCGGGGAGGGGGGGTGTGCCTCGGTAAGAATCCGCCTTTCTGTGCGCCTGTCAGGCGCATCGTGTCCTCACTCCGCTTTCCAGGCCCAACCCATGTGCGGCATCACCGGTCTCTTCGACACCCGCGGCCAGCGCCTGCCCGAGCGCGATCGGCTGCATCGGATGAACGAGTCCCAGCACCACCGCGGCCCGGACGAAGGGGACCTGCACATCGAGCCCGGCGTGGGCTTCGGCCACCGGCGCCTCTCGGTCATCGACATCGCGACCGGCCAGCAGCCCATCTTCAATGACGACAAGTCGGTCGCGCTCGTCTTCAACGGTGAGGTCTACAACTACCTGGAGCTGATGGACGAGCTGCGCGGCCACGGCTACGTGTTCCGCACCAAGAGCGACTCCGAAGCCATCGTGCGCGCCTGGGAGCATTGGGGCGAGGACTGTGTGCATCACCTGCGCGGCATGTTCGCCTTCATGGTGCACGACCGCCGGCGCGACTGCCTGTTCATGGCGCGCGACCGACTCGGCGTGAAGCCGCTGCACTACGCCGTCACGGAAGACGGCTGGCTGCTGTTCGGCTCCGAGCTCAAGAGCCTGATGGCCCACGGGGGCTTGCGCCAGGAGATCGACCCGCGCGCCGTCGAGGCTTATTTCGCGTTGGGCTACGTGCCCGACCCCGGCACGATCTACAAGCACGCCAAGAAGCTCGCACCGGGCCACCGCCTGCTCGTCAAGCGGGGTCAGCCGCTGGGCACGCCGCAGCGCTACTGGGACGTCAACTTCACGCTGGACGCCAAGATCGGCGAGGAAGAGGCGGCAGAGGAGCTGCGCCGGCGCCTGACCGAATCCGTCAAGCTGCGCCTGAAGGCCGAGGTGCCGCTGGGCGCCTTCCTGTCGGGCGGCGTGGACTCCAGCGCCGTCGTCGCCGCGATGGCGCAGCTCGATGACCAGCCCGTCAACACCTGCTCCATCGGCTTCGACGACCCGAAGTTCAACGAGACCGAGTTCGCGCAGATGGTGGCGGACCGCTACCGCACCAACCATCGCGTCGAGACCGTCAACAGCGACGACTTCGGTCTGGTGGACCTCCTCGCCCACCTGTACGACGAGCCCTACGCCGACTCGTCCGCCATCCCGACCTACCGCGTCTGCGAGCTGGCCCGCAAACACGTGACGGTCGCGCTGTCGGGTGACGGCGGTGACGAGAGCCTGGGAGGCTACCGCCGCTACAAGATGCACATGATGGAAGAGCGCATGCGCAGCGCCTTCCCGCTGGCCCTGCGCCGCGGTGTGTTCGGCCCGCTGGCCAGGCTCTACCCGAAGGCCGACTGGGCGCCGCGTGTGTTCCGCGCCAAGACGACCTTCCAGGCCATCGCCCGCACCTCGGTCGATGCCTACTTCAACACGATGGGCCTGGTGCGCGACCCCTTGCGCCAGCAGCTCTTCAGCGACGGGTTCAAGCGCGAGCTGCAGGGCTGGCATGCCAGCGAGGTCTTCCACGACCATGCCCGGCGCGCCAACACCGACGACCCGCTCGCGCTGGTGCAGTACCTGGACATCCACACCTACCTGCCGGGCGACATCAACACCAAGGTCGACCGCGCCAGCATGGCCCACAGCCTGGAGGTGCGCGAACCGCTGATGGACCATCCGCTCGTGGAGTGGATCGCCTCGCTGCCCTCCGCGCTCAAGCTGCGCGGCCAGGAAGGCAAGTACATCTTCAAGAAGGCGCTGGAGCCCATGCTGCCGCACGACGTGCTCTACCGGCCCAAGATGGGCTTTGCCGTGCCGCTGGCCCGCTGGCTGCGCGGCCCGCTGCGCGAACAGACGCGCCACGCGCTGCAGCACGGCGCGCTGGCCCAGAGCGGCTGGTTCAACCCCGCCACCATTGCCCGCCTGCTCGACCAGCATGAGCGCGGCGCGCTGGACCATGCCCAGCCGCTGTGGGCGCTGCTGATGTTCGACGCCTTCCTGCGCAACGCAGGCCTGGGCACCGCCACGGCACGCGCCGCGGCCTGATTTCGACAAGGACAACGACGATGAAGGTTTCGGTTTTCGGTCTCGGATACGTGGGCGCGGTGTCTTGCGCCTGCCTGCCCGAACTCGGCCACGACGTGGTGGGTGTGGACATCAACCCGCTCAAGGTCGAACTGATCGGCTCGGGCCAGTCGCCGGTGGTGGAAGAGGGCATCGAGGAGCTGATCGCCGCGGCCGTGAAGGGCGGCAAGCTCACCGCCACGCACGACGTGGCCGCCGCGGTGCGCGACACCGAGATCTCGCTGATCTCGGTCGCCACGCCCGCGCTGCCCAACTTCATGCCCGACCTGACCGCGCTGGACGCCGTCGTCGGCCAGATCGGCGCCGAGATCGCCAAGAAGGACAGCCAGCACACGCTGGTCATCCGCAGCACCGTCGCGCCGGGCACGACGCGGGCACGCATCGCGCCGCTGCTGGAGCAGGCCGCGGGCCGCAAGATCGGTGACCGGCTCTCACTCGTCTTCAACCCGGAGTTCCTGCGCGAGGGCTCGTCGGTGTCGGACTTCCACAACCCGCCGCAGACCATCGTCGGCAGCCTGGACGAGGCGGGTGTCGAGGTCATGCGGCAGCTCTACACCGGCGTGCCGGGCAGCTTCGTCGCGGCCGATGTCGGCGTGGCGGAGTCCGTCAAGTACCTGTGCAACGTCTTCCATGCGCTGAAGATCGTGTTCGCCAACGAAGCCGGCGCGGTGCTGAAGGAAGCGGGCCTGGACTCGCGCGACGTGCTGGCCCTGTTCTGCGAGGACAAGCAGCTCAATATTTCCAAGGCCTACCTGCGGCCGGGTTTCGCGTTCGGCGGCTCCTGCCTGCCCAAGGAGGTCAAGGGCTTCCTGACCATCGCCCGCGAGCGGGGAGTCGACATCCCGGTGCTGGGTTCGCTGCTGAACAGCAACGACGCGCACATCGGCCGCGCGTATGACCTCATCGCCTCGGCCGGCCGCAAGCCGGTGGCGCTGTTCGGCCTGGCCTTCAAGCCCGGCACCGACGACCTGCGCGACTCGCCGCTCGTGGTGCTGGCCGAACGGCTGCTGGGCAAGGGCTTCGACCTCGCTATCTACGACAAGTTCGTCAAGATCGCGCGGCTGCTGGGCAAGAACAAGGAATACATCGACCGCGAGATCCCGCACCTGGACAAGCTGCTCCAGGAGACGCCCGATGCGGCGCTCGCCCGTGCCGAGATCGTCGTCGTGGGCCATGCCGACGCCGAAACCCGCCAGCGCATCATCGCGCTGGGCAAGGGCGCGCGTGTCGTGGACCTGAACGGTTATGCCGATCTGCGCGCGGCCGGCTTCGCGCAGTACGAGGGCATCTGCTGGTGAGCCTGCCTGCGGCCCCCGCCCAGCGGCTCCGCCTCGCCTTCATCTCGCCGGTCTTCCTGTTTCCGGCGGATGCCGGCGGCAAGATCCGCACCGGCAACATCCTGCGCGGCCTGAAGGAGGGCGGGCAGTTCGACATCACGCTGCTGTCGCCGGCCACGCCCGGCCAGCAGGCCGAGTGGCAGGCCGAGCTCGACCGGCTGTGCCACCGCTTCGTCGGCTGGACCCCGGCGGCACCGCGCCCTCGCTGGCAGCGGGCGCCGGACCTGCTGTCGTCGCTGCCCATCAACGTGGCCAACGACCGCACGCCGGCCGCCATGGCCGCGGTCGAGCGCGTGCTGGCCGAACAGGACTTCGACGTCGTCGTGTTCGACTTCGTCCATGCCGCCGTGCTGCGCCCGCGCGAGGTGCGTGCCGCCACGGTCTGCTTCACGCACAACGTCGAGGCCGAGATCTTCGAGCGGCACGCCAAGACCGCGTCGAGCGCCGCGCTGCGCTGGCTCTGGCGCTCGCAGGCGGCCAAGATGCGCCGCTTCGAGCGCGACGTGCTGGCCGGCTTCACGCGCGTGGTGACGGTGTCGGCACGTGACGCGAAGATGTTCGAGAAGAACGACGGGCTCAAGACGGCACGGGCCATCCCGACCGGCGTCGACCTGGACTTCTTCGCCTGGCAGGCACCCGCGGGCGGCACGCCCGTGGTGGTGTTCACCGGCTCGATGGACTGGGAGGCCAACGTCGATGGCATCCGCTTCTACATCGAGGAGGTGTGGCCGCGCGTGCGCGCCCAGGTGCCCAACGCCCAGCTGCGCGTGGTGGGCAAGAACCCGCCGACCGCCCTCGTGCAGCGCAACGTGCCCGGCGTGAGCTTCACGGGCTTCGTGGACGACGTGCGGGACCACGCCCGCGATGCGCAGGCCTTCGTGATCCCGCTGCGGGTGGGCGGCGGCACGCGCATCAAGGCCTTCGAGGCCATGGCTATGGGCTTGCCGGTGGTGTCGACCAGCATCGGCATCGAGGGCCTGGACGTCGACCACGGCACGCATTTCCTGCGGGCCGACGGCGCCGAGGCCCTGGCGGATGCGACGCTGAAGCTGCTGGCCGACGAGGCGCTGCGCCTGAAGCTGTCGCGCGCGGCCCGGTCGCTGGTGGAGGATCGCTTCGGCCACCGCGTGGCGGCCGAGGTGTTCGGGCGCATCCTCGTCGAGGCGGTCGAAGCGATCGAACCAGCCGGGGCAGGGCGGTGAGCCGGCTCAAGGTGCTGACCTTCTCCACGCTGTTCCCGAGCAGCGTGCGGCCCGGTCACGGCATCTTTGTGGAGACGCGCCTGCGGGAGCTGCTCAAGAGCGGCGAGGTCGAGTCGCGCGTGGTGGCCCCGGTGCCGTGGTTTCCGTCGAGCGATCCGCGCTGGGGTGACTACGCCCGCTTCGCCGCCACGTCAGCGCGCGAGCAGCGCAACGGGCTGGACGTGCTGCACCCGCGCTACCTGCTGCTGCCCAAGGTGGGCATGACGATGGCGCCGCTGGCGCTGGCCCTGGGTGCGCGCGCTGCCGTGCGTCGCCTGATCGACGAGGGCTTCGATCCCGACGTGATCGACGCGCACTACTACTACCCCGACGGCGTCGCCGCGGCCTTGCTGGCCCGCTGGTTCGGCAAGCCGCTGACCATCACCGCGCGGGGCAGCGACGTCAATCTGATCGGCGGCCATGCGCTGCCGCGGCGCTTCATGCGGTGGGCCTCGCAGGTGGCCGGCGCCTCCATCGGCGTCAGCCAGGCGCTGGTGGACCGCATGCGGGAGCTCGGCCTGGCCAGTGACCGCCAGGTGACGCTGCGCAACGGCGTCGACCTGGTGCGGTTCCAGCCGCCTGCCGATGCGCCTGGCTTGCGCGCGCAGCTGGGCGTGGCCGGAAGCCCGCTGATCGTGTCGGTCGGCAACCTGCTGCCGGTGAAGGGGCATGACCTGGCGATCGAAGCCCTGGGCCTGATGCGCCGGCAGGGCCTGGATGCGCGGCTGTGCATCATCGGTGCCGGCCCGCTGCTGGGGGACCTGCAGTTGCTGGCCGGCCAGCGCGGCCTGGCCGGCGACGTCCGGTTCCTGGGCGCCTTGCCCCAGGATCAGCTCGCCGCCTGGTATGGCGCTGCCGACATGCTGATGCTCGCCTCCGAGCGCGAGGGCTGGCCGAATGTGCTGCTGGAGAGCATGGCCTGCGGTACGCCGGTGGTGGCGACCGCGGTGGGCGGCATTCCGGAGATCGTCGACCCGCCGTCAACCGGGCGCATCGTGGCGCAGCGCTCGGCCCCGGCGCTGGCCGAGGCCGCCATCGACCTGTGGCGAGCCCTGCCGCCGCGCGAGGCGGTGTGCCGCCACGCCCGTCAGTTCGGCTGGCACGAGACCACCCAGGGCCAACTCCACCTGTTCCAGACCCTCGCCAAGGGCGGCAGCCATGCGTGACCTCATCCTGCTCGTTGTCATCGGGTGGTGCTTCGTGCACACCTTCCGCCGTCCGTGGATCGGCATCATGTGCTGGACCTGGATCAGCATCATGAACCCGCACCAGCTGTCATGGTCGCTGCGCGGGCAGCCCTTCGCAGCGCTGATCGGCGGCGCCACGCTCGTCGGCCTGTTCATCACGAGCGACCGGCGCGACTACTCGCTCAACCGCGAGAACATCACCCTGATGCTGCTGATGGTGTGGTTCAGCATCACGCTGCCGTTCTCGATGATCTGGGACGAGAGCTTCGAGCTCTACAAGCGGGTCATGAAGATCGACCTGATGATCCTCGTCAGCCTGGTGCTGCTGCATTCGAAGCGGCACCTGATGCTGTTCGTCTGGGTCAACGTGTTCTCGATCGGCTTCTACGGCGTGAAGGGCGGCATGTTCACCGTGCTCACGGGCGGCAGCTACAAGGTCTGGGGACCGGAGAACACCTACATCGAGGGCAACAACGAGATCGCCCTGGCGGCCGTGATGGTGCTGCCGCTGATGCGCTTCCTGCAGTTGCAGATGCAGGCCAAATGGGCCAAGGGGCTGATGAGCTTCTCGATGATCATGATGGCGGCAGCGGCGCTGGGCAGCCACTCCCGTGGCGCCTTGCTGGCGATTGCCGCGATGGCCCTGGTGCTGTGGTGGCGGGGCAAGAACAAGTTCGTCGGCGCGATCGCCATCGTCGTGGTGGGGGCTGCGCTGTTGTCGATCATGCCGGCCGAATGGTGGGACCGCATGAACACCATCAAGACCTACCAGCAGGACGAGTCTGCCCTGGGCCGCATCAATGCCTGGGGCATGGCATGGAACCTGGCCAAGGCCAACTTCTTCGGCGGCGGCTTCTTCATCTGGACGGGCTCCATCTTCGCCATCTACGGGCCCGACCCGCTGGACGCGCATGCGGCGCACAGCATCTACTTCATGGTGCTGGGCGAGCAGGGCTTCGTCGGTCTGTTCCTGTTCCTGCTGCTGTTCTGGTTCGCCTACAGCTCGGCCAACCACCTGCGGGTGCAGGGGCGCAAGCAGCCGCAAACGCAGTGGCTGTCCGACCTGGGCAGCATGCTGCAGGTGGGGTTCGTTGGTTATGCGGTGGGTGGGGCCTTCCTCAGCCTCTCGTACTGGGACCTGCCGTACAACATGATGATCATGGCGGTGGTCGGTCGACGCTGGCTGGCGCGCAAGGAATGGCTCACTGAGAAGCCGGAGCCGGTGGTGGTGCTGCCGGTGTTCATGCAGGGCTGGGTCAAGAAGAAGAAGGCCGTGCCGCTGCCATGAGACCGCTGTTCAGCCTGCTGTCTCCGCCCGGCCCGCGTGCGCGCCTGAACACGCTGATCTTCCATCGCGTGCTGCCCGAGCCCGACCCGCTCTTCCCCGGCGAGGTCGACGCCGCCGCGTTCGACACGATGCTCGGCTGGGTGAAGTCCTGGTTCAACGTGCTGCCGCTGGATGAGGCGATCGCCCGCCTCGCCGACGGCAGCCTGCCGGCACGGGCGGCCGCGCTGAGCTTCGACGACGGCTATGCCGACAACCACGACGTCGCGCTGCCGCTGCTGCGCCGGCACGGCCTGCCGTGCAGCTTCTTTGTCGCGACCGGCTTCCTGGACGGCGGGCGCATGTGGAACGACACGCTGATCGAATCGATCCGGCGCAGCCCGCGGTCGTCCCTCGACCTGCGGGGGCTCCAGGACGCCACCGGTGCCGACCTCGGGCAGCACGCGCTGGGGTCGATGGACGAGCGGCGCGGCGTGCTGCACGGCCTCATCCAGCGCATCAAGTACCTGCCGCCCGAGCCGCGCCTGGCCTGCGTGAATGCGCTGGCCGAGCGCGCCGAGGTGGTGCCGCCGGACGACCTCATGATGAGCAGCGAGCAGGTGCGCGCGCTGCGCCGCGCCGGCATGCAGATCGGCGCGCACACCGTCAACCACCCGATCCTTGCCACGCTGCAGGCGCGCGCAGCGGCCGACGAGATCGCGCGCAGCCGCGACACGCTGCAGGCGCTGCTGGGCGAGAAGGTCGGCCTGTTCGCCTACCCGAACGGCAAGCCCGGGACCGACTACCTGCCCGACGTCCATCCGGGGATCGTCCGCGAGCTCGGCTTCGACGCCGCCGTGTCCACCCGCTGGGCCGCTGCGCGCCGCGGCGAGGACGTCTTCCAGATCCCGCGCTTCACGCCCTGGGATCGCCAGCGGTCGAAGTTCGGCCTGCGGCTCCTGCGTAACTTCGCCCACTGATGCGTCGCGTCCTCTTCATCGCCTACCTCTTCCCCCCGATTCCGAACTCGGGCACGCGGCGCAGCCTGGCGTTCGCCAATCAGCTGCCCGACCTCGGCTGGGAGCCGATCGTGCTCAGCTGGGACGCCGATCCGCATGTGCGCCTGGACCCCGAGCTGCTGGCCGAGGTGCGCCAGGGCACGCGGGTGGAGCGCGTGCCGCTGCAGAGCCGGCATCGCGCCGAGCGCTGGCTGGGCTGGCTGCCGCGCCGCTGGCGGCAGCGCGGGGTCGATGCGCTGGCCTGGCGGCTGCGTGAGCGCGCGACCGTGCCCGACCTGGCCGCAGGCTGGCTGCCGCTGGCGGTCGAGCGCGCGGTGCGATTGCATGAGGAACTGGGCTTCGACGTCATCTACGCCAGTGGCTGGCCCTGGACGGCGTTTCTCATCGCCCGCGAGGTGTCGCGCCGCACCGGCAAGCCCTATGTCATCGACTACCGCGACCAGTGGACGCCCAGCGGGGACATGGCCTGGGAGCATGCCTCGCCCCTGCAACTGCGCGAGAACCCGGCGCTCGAGCGCGCCGCGGCCCGCGATGCCGCTGCCATCATCACGGTCACGCGCACGCTGGTGTCGAGCATCGGGCGCGATTGCGGCCGTGACGACCTCCACCTCATCACGAATGGCTTCGAGCCGGCCGACTTCGCCGCCGACGTGCCGCGCCTGGACGATGGCCTGCTGCGCCTGAGCTACACGGGTGTGTGGCGCCCCGGGTACGGCTTGGGCGATCTGTACGCCGCGATCCAGCTGCTGAACGAGCAGAGCTGCCCCGAGCTGTCACGGCTTCGCGTCGTGGCCGCGGGATTCGAGCCCGGCGCGGCGGCGCAGGCGGGCGTGGGCCGCTGGGTGGAAGAGCTCGGGCCGGTGCCGCACGGTCGCGCCGTGGAGATCATGAAGCAGTCGGACCTGCTGTTCTTGCCAGTGCCGCTGGGCTACTACGCCAAGGCGTCGCTGCCGGGCAAGCTCTTCGAATACCTGGCCTGTGCGCGTCCGATCCTGGCGGCGGTGCCGCAGGACAGCGAGGTCGACCAGGTGCTGCGCGAGGTGGGCGGTGGCCTGCGTGTCGAGCCGGGTGATGTGCCCGCACTGGCCCAGGCACTCCGGACCTGGCTGCAGGGCGGCCTGCAGGTGCCGCCGGCGCAAGGCATCGAGCGTTACAGCCGGGGCGCCACCGCGCGCCGCCTGGCGACCGTGCTGGCGGCCGCAGCCGAGCGGCGCCCGCTGGAGCCCTTGCGATGAGCCTGCCGGCGTTGCGGCGGCGGGTGCCCCTGCAGGCGGGCGCGCTGTCGCGCTGGAGGTGCCGGGCATGACCGGGGTGCGCAGCGCGCTGCTGTTCTCCTTCGCCGAGCGCTATGCGCTGATTGCGATCAATCTCGCCAGCAACCTGCTGATCGCGCGGCTGCTGACGCCGGACGAGATCGGCGTGTACTCGGTGACGCTGGCCGTCATGAGCATCGCCCAGGTGCTGCGCGATTTCGGCGTGGCGAGCTACCTCATCCAGGAAAAGGACCTCACCGACGACCACGTCCGCACGGCCATCGGCGTCACCCTGCTCATCGGCGTGGGGCTCGGCCTGGTGGTGTTCGTGCTGGCACCCTGGGTGGCGGGCTACTACAACGAGCCGCGCATGCGCGACCTGCTCCGGCTGGCCGCGTTCAATTTCCTGCTGCTGCCGTTCTCGACGATCTCGCTGGCGCTGCTGCGCCGTCGCCTGGCCTTCAAGGCGCTGGCCGTGGTGAACTTCGTCGCCACGCTGGCGGGGGCCGTGACGAGTGTCGGCCTCGCCTGGGCGGGTTTCGGGCCGACCGGCCTGGTCGTGGGCACGCTGGTGGTGAGCGCCACGACGGGGTTCGCCGCCTGGTGGGCGCAGGGCGAGCGCCGGGTGCTGCGGCCGGGCCTGTCGAAATGGCGCAGCCTCTTCAAGTTCGGCGCGCAGAGTTCCCTGGTGGGCGTCGTCACCTCGGTGTCGATGGACATCAACGACCTGGCCGTGGGCAAGCTCATGGGATTCACCCCGGTGGCCATGCTGAGCCGCGCGCAGGGGCTGATGAACCTGTTCCACCGCGACCTGATGGGGGCGGTGCGCAACGTGGCCTATCCGGTCTATGCCAAGGCGGTGCGCGAGCACCAGGCGATGGAGCCGCTGTACGTGACCAGCGTGACCTACGTCTGTGTCGTGGCCTGGCCGTTCTACGGTTTCGTGTCGCTCTACGCGCTTGAAACGCTGCGGCTGCTGTTCGGTCCGCAGTGGGATGCCGCCGCACCGCTGGTGCCCATCTTCTGCCTCGCCGGGGCCATGGCGGCGGCGATCAGCCTGGTCGGCAACCTGATGACCGCGATGGGGCGCATGGACCTGCTCACGCGCATGGAAGTGGTGTTCCAGCCCACCCGCGCCGCCCTGATCGTGGCCGCGGCGGCCTGGTGGCGCGAGCCCTGGGCCTGTGCCGCGGCACTGGTCGTCGCCATCGCGCTGCAGGTGCCGCTGGTGTACGGCGTCAAGGCCCGCTTCCTGCCGAACGATTGGCCCGCCCTGCGCCGGCAGCTCGCGCGCAGCGCCGCGGTGGCCCTGCTGTCCCTGGTGTTGCCGGGCCTGCTGCTGCTCGTCCATCCCCGGGATGCCGGGCAGCCGCTGCCGCTGCCCTGGTTCCTGCTGGGCATCGTCAGCTGCTGCGTCTCGTGGCTGCTGGCGCTGGGCTGGTGCCGACATCCTCTGGCCGCCGACCCCGCGTTTGCGCGTCTGACGCGTCGGTGGCGGCGCGGAAGTACCGACAATCCTCCCCAGAATTCCTAGTCTTCAGGTGTCCCTATGCAACAGAACCGTCCTCCGATCACTGACCGCCGGGTGCGCTTCGCGCTGATCGGCTGCGGCCGCATCGCGCAGAACCACATCGAGGCGATCAAGAAGCATGGCGAGCGCGCGGAGCTGGTGGCGGTCTGCGACGTCGATCCGGCCGTGCTCGCGGCCGCCGTGGCCAAGACCGGCGCCCGTGGCTTTGCGTCGTTGACGGAGCTGCTGGCCGCCAAGGCCGAGCTGGGCGTGGATTGCGTCGTGCTCACCACGCCGAGCGGCCTGCATCCGCGCCAGGCCATCGAGGTGGCCCGCGCCGGGCTCGATGTGATGACCGAAAAGCCCATGGCCACGCGCTGGCAGGACGGCCTGGCGATGGTCAAGGCCTGCGATGACGCCGGCGTGCGCCTCTTCGTCGTGAAACAGAACCGCCGCAACCCGACGCTGCAACTGCTCAAGCAGGCCGTCTCGGCCGGGCGCTTCGGCCGGCTCTACAACATTGCCGTCAATGTGTTCTGGACGCGCCCGCAGTCCTACTACGACAGCGCCGAATGGCGCGGCACCTGGGAGTTCGACGGCGGCGCCTTCATGAACCAGGCCAGTCATTACGTCGACCTGCTCGACTGGATCTGCGGCCCGGTGGAAAGCGTCATGGCCTACACCGGCACCTTGGCCCGCAACATCGAGGTGGAAGACAGCGGCGTGGCGGCGCTCAAGTGGCGCAACGGCGCGATGGGCACGGTCAACGTCAGCATGCTGACCTACCCGAAGAACCTCGAAGGTTCCATCACGCTGCTCGGCGAGAAAGGCTCGGTGCGTGTCGGTGGCCTGGCCGTCAACGAGATCCAGCACTGGGACTTCGACACGCCGCACGACATGGATGCGCTCATCAAGGACGCCAGCTACCAGACCACCTCGGTCTACGGCTTCGGCCACCCGCTGTACTACGACAACGTCATCAAGACCCTGCGCGGCGAGGCCCAGCCCGAGACCGACGGCCGCGAGGGCCTGAAGTCGCTGGAGCTGCTGATCGCGCTCTACATGAGCGCCCGCGACGGCAAGCGCATCAACCTGCCGCTGGCCTACTGAGCATGGCGACCACCATCCATCCCAGCGCCATCGTCGACGACGGCGCCCAGCTCGGCGACGGCTGCCGGGTCTGGCATTTCGTGCACATCAGCGCGGGTGCCCGCATCGGCGAGCGCTGCTCGTTCGGGCAGAACGTCTTCGTCGGGAATGACGTGGCCATCGGCAACAACGTCAAGATCCAGAACAACGTGTCGGTGTATGACGCGGTCACGCTGGAAGACGATGTCTTCTGCGGCCCGAGCATGGTGTTCACCAACGTCTACAACCCGCGCTCGGCCGTCACGCGCAAGGACGAGTACCGGCGCACGGTCGTGCGCCAGGGCGCCACGCTCGGTGCCAACTCGACGATCGTCTGCGGCACGACCGTCGGCCGCTACGCCTTCATCGGCGCGGGTGCGGTCATCAATCGCGACGTGCCCGACTTCGCCCTGATGGTCGGCGTGCCGGCCCGGCAGATCGGCTGGATGAGCCGCTTCGGCGAGCGCCTGGCCCTCCCGCTGGCCAGCGACGCCCCCGTCGAGGCCGTCTGCCCCCACACCGGCGACCTCTACCGCCTCGCCGGCCAGCAACTCCAACTCATCGAGCAGCGCTGAATGGACTTCATCGACCTCAAGAGCCAGTACGCGGCTCTGCGCGACAACATCAACGCCCGGATCCAGAAGGTCCTGGACCACGGCCAGTACATCCTCGGCCCGGAGGTCAAGGAGATGGAGGCCGCCCTCGCGGCCTACACCGGCGCCAAGCACTGCATCAGCGTGGCCAGCGGCACCGAGGCGCTGCTGATCTCGCTGATGGCGCTGGACCTGCAGCCCGGCGATGAGGTCATCACCAGCCCCTTCACCTTTGCCGCGACCGCCGAGATGATCGTGCTGGCCGGGGGCGTGCCCGTGTTCGTGGACATCGAGGCCGACACGGCCAACATCGACGCCAGCCTCATCGAAGCCCGCATCACGCCGCGCACGAAGGCCATCATGCCGGTGAGCCTGTACGGCCAGGTGGCGGACATGGACACGATCAACGTCATCGCCCAGCGCCACGGTCTGGCGGTCATCGAAGACGCTGCCCAGAGCTTCGGTGCCACCTACCGCGGCCGCAAGAGCTGCAACACCTCCACCTTTGGCTGCACGAGCTTCTTCCCGAGCAAGCCACTGGGTTGCTACGGTGACGGCGGCGCCATCTTCACGAGCGACGACGCCCTGGCGCAGGCCTGCCGCGAGATCCGCGTGCACGGCCAGAGCCAGCGCTACCTGCACACGCGCATCGGCGTCGGTGGCCGCATGGACACGCTGCAATGCGCCGTCGTGCTGGGCAAGCTCGACCGCTTCGACTGGGAGGTCTCGGAGCGCCTGCGCCTCGGTGCCCGCTACCGCCAGCTGCTGGCCCCGCTGCAGGAACGCGGCCTGCGCCTGCTGGCTGTGCGGGACGACCGGGACTGCGTCTGGGCGCAGTACACCGTCTTCGTGCCGCAGCGCGAGGCCGTGCAGGCAGCGCTCAAGGACGCCGGCATCCCCACTGCCGTCCATTACCCGCGGCCGCTGCACCAGCAGCCGGCGTACGCCAAGTTCTGCTGCCCGGATTGCTGCGAGGTCAGCGTGGCGGCCAGCCAGCAGGTGATGAGCCTGCCGATGAGTGCCGACCTGACCGAAGCGCAGCAGGATCAGGTCGTGGCCGCGCTGGCGCAAGCGCTGGCGTGAGCGCCGGGCGGCCAGGCGGACCCGGGCAGGTGGCGAGCACGTCGGCCTCGCGCGAGCCGCTGCAGGCGCTCCAGGCCCTGCGCGGCATCGCGGCCCTGGCCGTCGTGCTGATGCACTTCAAGGAGTGGATGGTCAAGTTCTCGCCGGGCCTCGCCGCGGTGGCGCAGTACGGGTACGTCGGGGTCGACGTCTTCTTCCTGATCTCCGGCTTCATCATCTTCCACGCCACGGCGGCCCCCGAGTCGCGCCAGGCGCTGCCCTTCCTGATCCGGCGCCTGTGCCGCGTCGTGCTGCCGGCGTGGGTGGCGATGGCCTTGCTGGTGCTGATCAAGCCGCCCTACCTGATCGACCTCGTGCGCGGCCTGGCCTTCCTGCCGCGCGAGACCGGCCATCCGCCGTATTTCGGCCACGGCTTCCTGATCGTGGCGTGGACGCTGACCTACGAACTGCTGTTCTACGGGGTGTTCGCGCTGGCACTCGCGACCGCATGGAGCCGGGCGAGGCGCGGTGGGGTGGCGGCCGCGCTGTTGCTCGCGGCGATGCTGGCCGGGCAGGCCGCGGCAGGCCACTTCACGCTCGACGCCACGCAGACGCAGCCGGTGGGCCGGTCCACGGGCGTGCAGGAACTGAGCCTGTGGCCCCTGCTCACGTTGCTGAGCAGCCCGATGTTCATCGAGTTCATCGTCGGCATCGGGCTGGCGGCGGCCTTTGCGTGGCGGGGCGGTGAGCCGTTTCGCCGGTGCGGCGGCTGGGTGGTGCTGGCGGGAGCGCTGCTCACGGTGGGCGGTGCCGTGTGGCCGGGGCTCGACGGCCACGGGCCGACCCGGGCCGGCGCGTTTGCCTTCGGCGTGGCCGTGCTGACCTTGGGCGTGCAGGCCCGGCTGGACGCGGGCGGATGGTCGGCGGCCAGGGCCTGGATCTCACCGCTGGCCTGGCTGGGAGGCTGCTCCTACAGCCTCTATCTGTTCCACCCGCTCGTGAAGGCGGGCTTGCAGCCGGTCGTGTCGACACTCGCGCCGGCACCACTGGCCGGGCTCACGCTGGCGGCGCTGCTGGCGTGCATCGGCGTGGCCGCGCTGATGCACCGCTGGGTGGAACTGCCCGCGCAGGACTTCGGCAAGCGCCTGTCGCGTCGCCTGGCGACCCGTCAGAGCCGGTAGTCCGGCGCATGCCGGCGCAGCCATTGCTCCAGCATCATCAGGATCCACACCATCTCGCCGTAGTAGCCGGCATGCTCCTGGAGCCGGCGGGTGAGCAGGCTCTCGACGAAGTCTGCGCGCACGATGCCACGCGCGACGATGCCGCGCAGGGATTCGGCCGCCAGCGCGTTCAGCGCCGCGTCCTTCACGGCCCAGGGCCCGAAGGGCAGGCCGAAGCCGTGCTTCTTCTTGGTCAGGATGTCGTCGGGCAGGAAGCCGCGCAGCGCCTCCTTGAAGAACCAGCGCAGCTTCAGTCCCTTGAGCTTGTAGCTCGTGGGGAGCTTCAGTGAGAAGTCCAGCAGCCGGGTGTCCAGCAGCGGGAAGCTCACGTCCACACCGGCCAGGGCCGTCGTGCCCACGACCTTGGGCAGGTCGTTCTCGGCGAGCGTGTAGCGCCAGTCGAAGGCCAGCATCTGGTTGACGAGGCTCGCGTCATGCGGGCCGGCAGCCCAGGTGGCACGCTGGTGCTCGCGCGGGCCGTCGGTGTTGACGGCGGCCAGGAAGGCGGGCGTCAGCACGTCGGCCATGCCGAGGCGGTCGAGCAGGTTGTAGCTCTGCATGCGGTCCGGCATCGGCACGCGCGCCTGGCGGATGTAGCTCGTGCCCTTCTTGAGCAGCGGGATGTTGCCCGTCACCGGGTTCATGAACAGCGGATGCAGCACGCCCGCGCGCACCGGCGACGGGATCTGGCTGTAGACGTGGAACACGCGCTCCTTCGCGTAGCGCGTGTTGCCGCCGAAGAGTTCGTCGCCGCCGTCGCCGGCCAGCATGCGCGTGTAGCCGTCGGCCCGCGCCTTGCTCGCGCAGTAGAAGGCCGGCACGGCGGAGGAGTTGCCGAAGGGCTGGTCGTAGTGGGCGGCGACGTCGGGGATGGCCTTCACGAGGTCGGCCGGGGTCACGTAGTACTCGTGGTGCTCGGCCCCGTAGGCCTTGGCCGCGATGCGGGCGTAGGCCATCTCGTCGTAGCCCTCGGCCTCGAAGCCGATGGAGTAGCTCGCCGGCGCCTTGCCGGTGGCTTCGCCCAGCAGGCCGCAGACGGTGGAGCTGTCGGTGCCCCCGCTCAGGAAGCAGGCGGTCTGGCCGTCCGCGGCCAGGCGCTCCTTGACGGCCGAGCGCAGGATGCCGCGGAACTCGTCGCGCAGTTCGTCGAAGCTCGGGCTCCGCAATTCCTCGAAGCGCGCGGTCCAGTAGGGCGCGACGGTCAGTTGGCCGTTCTCGAACAGCGCGTAGTGCGCCGGGGGCAGCCGGTGGATGCCGGCGTAGATCGTGCGCGGCGACGGGATGCAGTGGTGGAAGAGGTAGTTGAAGATCGCCTGCGGGTCGATCTCGCGGATGCCGAGCCGCCGCGCGAGTTCGTCGGCGCGGGTCGCGAAATGCATGCGACCGTCGTGCACGGCGTAGCACAGGCTGTGCACGGCGAAGCGGTCCACGGCCAGGTAGGTGCCCCCGCCCGGCAGGGCCAACGCCACCGCGAACTCGCCGCCGATGTCTGCGGCACAGGCGCTGCCTCTCGCGGCATAGGCCTGCTGCCAGGCGGCCAGCGTGTCAGCGGCAGGCGCCGCGAAGCGTGGAGCGCCGGAGGCAAAGGGGGTGTCGGGCGGCAGGGCGTGGGCGTGCATCAGGTCTTGTCGTTCGTGCTTTTGGCGGCCGCATTGTCGTTGGGCGGCGCGGGTTTCGGGCGCACGCGGCGCCACAGCTCACCCACGGCCTGGCGGGCCAGGCCGAGCAGACCGCGCAGGGTCAGCGGGTCGTAGGCCACGAGGCCGTGGCGTTCACGGCGCTCGCTCATCCAGGTGGCCTTGTAGGGGTCATCGCCGATGAGGTAGTCGACCTCCTGCACCCGGTCCTGGTCGAGCGCATGCGCCATCAGCAGAGCCGTGACGAGCGTGCCGGAGGTCAGGGCCTTGTAGCGCTCGTCATAGGCCACCTTGACGATGTTGGCGCGCCCGTGGGCGGTGATCCAGATCTGCGCCGCCGTCGGCACGCCGTCCAGCCAGGCCACGCCCAGGCGCAGCCAGCCGCGACGGGCGCACAGCCGGATGAGCCCGGGGACGAAATCCGGGTAGGGCTCGGTGTTCTTCCAGCTGTTCGCGTAGACGGACTGGAAGGCGTCGATGCCGGCCTCCAGACGGTCGCCGCCCTGGATGATCTCGAGCGTCCCCCCCTCCTGCGCAAAGCGCTTGCCCATGCGCTTGATGGTGTTGCGCATCTTGCTGCTGCGGCCCTTGAGGTAGTTCTCCCAGTCCTGGTTGACCGGTTCGTACCAGTTGCCGAAGGCGAAGTAGCTGTGCACGCTCAGGCGGGCCAGCGACAGCGCCCGCCGGAGCAGCGTGAACTCGCGCGACTGCGGGTCCATCGGCGCGAAGCGGTAGGCGGCGGCCCGGCCGCTCTGGCGCCTGAGCACGCGCGTCAGCGGCATCAGGTCGGCGGCCTCCACATCAGCGGCGAGGGCGGGTGCGTAGATCGCCGTGTAGAAGTTCGACAGGGCGCTCACCTCGCGCCCCAGCGAGCCGTTCTGCGCCACGGTCGGCAGCACCGCGAGGACCCGTCCCTGACGCCGCAGCACGTGGATGCGCACCTCCGGCTTGCTGGCCTCGCGGGCATAGACCGTGTCGATCAGGTTGGCGTACCAGTCCGCGCCAAATTCGACGCGCTGCTGCTCGGCCTGGCTCATCAACGCGAGCGCGTCGGGGGGCAATTCATGCACATGGACATAGGTGTCCACCGTGGCGCCGCTGCGATGCACCATGATGTCCGTATCGACCGGCCTGGCGCCGCGGCGCAGCACCTGGCGCGAGCCTCGGCGCAACAGACCGAACAGCGTCGGCAAGCCGGCATGCCGGTAGACGCTGACGTGCTGGATCCAGCGCTGCGAGGTCGACCAGGCCAGCAGGTCGGCATCGGCATTCGTGTAGAACTCTACGACCGCGCCCGGTGTCCGCTGGAACAGATCCTCCAGGGTGCGCAGCAGCAGCACGCGGCCCGGCGCAAAGCGCTCGAACCGCTCGTCGAAGGCGGTCTTGAGCATCACCGCCATGCCTGGGCGCATCAGCAGCATGCGCGATGCGAGCAGTTGATCGTCCAGCCAGAGTTCGTAGACCAGGGCTTCACCGCGAGCTGCGAAATCGCGCATCACGTCGGCGTAGAACCGCCCCTGCGGCGTGTCGCTGCTGACGGCCGTGCCCTCGCGGCCCTTCCAGCCACGGCATTCCAGATCGGCGTAGCGCGCCACGGCCGCGCCCATGTCTTCGCGTGTCGTGACGACCACCAGGCGCTCGGTGCCGCCTTCGGCCTGCAGCCGGCGCAGGTAACGCCGCATGTTCTGGATCAGCTTGCGCGGGCGCTGGGCCCAGTAGTCGTCGAAGCTCTCGCGCAGGGCGACATTCATCGTCAGCGCGTGCGGCAGGACCTTGGTCGGGTTGCCCGGCAGGTCCCGCCAGTCGCCGAAACGGGGGTCGTTGCACAGCAGATCCAGTTCGCTGGCGTAGCCCGGCAGCGCGTCGAAGAGCCCGTCCAGCGGGGTGTCAGGCGACAGCAGGCTCGGTCCGATCTGGGCTTGCGCGGGCAGGAAGCTCGCCCAGACGCCCAGCCCGCGCGACTCCCCATGCAAGAGCAGCATGGCGACCGGCTCGCCGGCCGAGGTCGCCACGGCCAACTGGGCGCCGTGATCACCGAAGTGGCGGAGCAGGGCCTCGACGAAGGCGCTGTCCAGCATGCCGTGGCCGCGCATCAGCCGGGCGTTGAGCATGTCCCACGCGCCGCGATGCGGGCCGAGCCCCTGAGAGGGCACCAGAGGGTGGAGTTGCCAGTCCAGGCCAGAGTTCATCGATGGTCAGAATCCAGGAAATGTGCGCTGGCAAAGATGCCACCTTGGCCTGCGCCGCATTCGCATGCCGGCACCTGGGTGCCCGGCCGTACGCGGGCAGCGCCAGCGCGGCATGCGCACCGGTCGCCGGGCGCAGCAGCCGACGGGGCCTGGAGGCGGTCGGTGCTGCACGGCTCAGGAACAGGAGTCCGACACGCAAAAGCGCCTGGAGTGTAGTCCGCGGCATACGGCCGAACACCCCACGAGTGGGCAGTCCGAACGCCCGTCCGCGCCCCATGCGTCCACTATCATGCGGGCCGCCCGGATCCCGGGCGTCGCGTGCTCCGCTGCCGTCGCGGGGCGGCACGGTTCCTGATTCGCCCACAGCATGTCCCTGACCCCATCGCGCCCCGCGTGTTGCCTGATCACCGGTGCGTCCGGGTTCATCGGCAGCCGGCTGGCCGCTCGGTTTGCCGGCGCGGTGGGTCAGGCCCACGTCTGCATGGTGCGCAGCGAAGCCTCGGCCGTCGCGCTCCGGGGTCGCGGGCAGCGCGCCGTCGTGGCGGACCTGCTCAGGCCGGCGCAAGTGCAGCAGGCCCTGGCGGGCTGTGATGCCGTCGTGCACCTGGCCCATGGCGACCGCGGCCCCGAGGCCACCCGCGTGCTGGTGCAGGCCGCCGCGGCGGCCCGCGTGCGGCGCTTCGTGCACATCAGCAGCATGTCGGTGCACGGTCCCGTGCCCGGGCCCGAAGCAGCCTTCGAAGACACCGCCCGCATCGGCCGCTACGACCACGACTACTCCGACTCCAAGGCGGAGCAGGAAGAGATCGTGCAGGCCGCCATCGACCGCGGCGACCTCGCAGCCGTCATCCTGCGCCCGACGGTGGTGTACGGGCCGGGCAGCCATTTCGTGCGCCAGGTCGTCGAGCAGGCGCGTGCCGGCGAATTGACGATGTTCGACGGCGGCTGTGGCGTCTGCAATGCGCTGCATGTCGATGACCTCTGCGCCGCCATCGATGCCGCGCTGACGCGTGACGAGGCGCTCGGGCAGGCCATGTTCATCAATGCTGACCAGCCGGTCAGCTGGGGCACGTTCATCGGTGCCTTTGCGGCGCTGGTGTCCCCGGCGCCGCGGGTCGTCGACCTGTCGTCCGCCGAGGCGATGCGTTATTGGGCTGCACAGGCGCCGCAGGCGCATCCGGGCCTGGTGTCGCGCGTGGTGCGCAAGCTCAAGTCGCTGGGCGGCTGGCAGCCGGCGCCCGCGCCCTGGCCCCCGGCAGGCCGGGTCATGCGCGAGACCTTCCCGATCGCGTTTGCCAACGGCAAGGCCCGGCGCCTGCTGGCCTGGGCGCCGGCCGTTTCTTTCGAACAGGGCGTGGCCTCCTGCGTGCCGTGGTTGCAGGCCGAAGGTCTGGTGGCCCGATGAGTAAGCCGAGCCTGGTCATCGTCGGCGCGGGGCTGGGCGGCTGCATGCTGGCCCACGCGCTGTCCGACACGCATGAAGTGACGCTCGTCGAGCGGGGCGCGGAGGTGATCGACCCGCGTTACCCGGTCATCGACGTCGGCAAGCCGGCCGTCACGGAGCCGCATTTCGGCGCCGGGCTGGGGGGCTCCACGCAGCTCTGGCACAACGGCCTGATCGAGATCGAGGAAGATATCTTCGCCACCCAGTGGCCCCTGCCGAAATCGGCGCTCGATCCCTACTACGAGCAGGCCTTTGCGCCGCTGTCCGGCGTGCCGCTGACCGTCGTTCGCGAGGCCATCGTGGCCCTGCGCCGGCGCTACGCGGAGCTGGGCGTGCCCGACGGGCTGCTCCAGGGGCTGTACTACCCGCAATGGCCGCGCAACCTCTGGACGTCGCTGAAGCTGCAGGGGCGCGTGAAGGTCGTGCAGGCGGATGTCGTGGACATCGACGTCGATGCGCAGGACCGTGTCGTCAGCCTGACGATCGACGAAGCGGGCCGTCAGCGAGCGCTGGCCGCGGAGCAGTTCGTGCTGTGCGCCGGCGGGCTGGGATCGCCGGTGCTGCTGCAGAAGCTCGCCGCGCGCCACCCGCTGCCGGCCTTGCGGCATGCCGGCTTCCACTATGAGGACCATCCGATGGGCTTCGTCGGGGAGGTGCAGGTCACGGTGCCGCTGTACCGGCTGTGGAACTACCGCGTGCCGGGCACCGACGGCAACCTGCGCCTGCCGCTGGTGGTGAAGCGCGGCGGCATGCACATCTCCTTCCAGCTCCGGCCGGCCGCAGCCTACTACCGCGACAGCCGGCGCGAGCGCGTGGGCAGCGTGCTGAACGACCTGCGGCGCAATCCCTGGAACCCGCTGACCTATCTCAAGCTGTTCAAGCATTGGGACGACGTGCTGGACATCCTGTCCTTCAAGTTCGGCATCCACCTGCCCACGCGCCACTACACGCTGCTCATGTGCGCGCAGATGCCGCCCGCGCAGACCCTGTCGATCTGGGCCGACGGCCGCACGCGCAAGCGCGACTGGCGCTTCACGCCGGCCTACGAGCAGGACCTGCGCAGCTCCGTCGCGGACGTGCTGGCGTGGCTGGCGCCGATCACCCGCAGCGCGCGCGAGTTCCCCGGCTGGCTCGACGACCTGCGCACGGGTGCCCATCATTCCGGCACCGCCCGCATGGCAGCGACCGCCGATGACGGCGTGTGCGACACCGATTGCCGCGTGCACGGCCTTGCCAACCTCTACGTCTGCGACGGCTCGGTCATTCCGTCCAGCGGCATCGCCAACACCGGTCTCACGATCGCCGCGCTCGCCCTGCGACTCGCCGACCACCTGAAGGCGCGCCGCGCCTGACCGCCCCGCCATGACCCTGCAAATCGGCATCATTGCCCGCACGCTGAACGTTCCCCATCTGCGGGGCACGGGGCGCTATGTGCAGGAGCTGCTGCGCAACACCCAGGCCGGTGACGATGTCCGCTGGACGGCGTACGGCCACAACCCGAGCCAGCCGTTCAAGGTGCCGCAGCCCCTGCTCGGCCGGGCCGAGGTGTTCGACTTCCGCGGCGACCGCTTCCAGCTCTGGGAGCAGTTGGGCCTGCCGCTGCGGCTGCGCAAGTCCGGCGTGCAGCTGCTGCACGGCGCCGAGAACACGCTGCCCGTCTGGCAACCCGTGCCGAGCGTGGTGACCATCCACGACACCGTGCTGTGGGAGGAAGACCGTCGCGGCCTGGACCGGCACTATCTGCATGAGGTGCAGGGGCTGGCCTATCGGCGATGCGCGCACGTCATCACCATCAGCGAGTCGTCGCGGCGGGACATCGCCGCGAGGTGGCCCTTCCTGAAGGACCGCCTGAGCGTCGTGCCGCACGGCATCGGCGACGAGTTCTTCAGCGAGCAGCGCTCGCCCCTGCCGGCGGTGCTGACCGAGGCGCTCGCGGGTGCGCCCTACCTGCTCTACCTGGGCGGTCCTCAGCCGCGCAAGCGCTTCGACTGGGCGCTGGAACTGCTGGCCCGCTGCGGCCGCGATGACCTGCACCTGATCGGCTGCGGCTTCGGGGCCGGCACCGCCCCGCTGGACCGTGTGCCGCCTGCCTTGCGCGGCCGGGTGCATTTCGCCCCGTTCGTCGACGATGGGGAGCTGGTGACCCTGTATCGCGGCGCGCAGGCGGCGCTCTATCCCACGCTGTACGAAGGCTTCGGCTTCCCGGCCGTGGAGGCGCAGGCCGCGGGCACGCCGGTGCTGTTCAGCCCGGTCAGCAGCCTCGTGGATCTCGTCGGCCCGCTGTCCTGGACCCACCCGCCCGAGGACTTCGACGGGTGGCTGGCCTCGCTCCAGGAGGTCCTGGCGATGCCGGCCCATGCCCGGGCCGCGAAGGCTGCCGAGGGCATCGCGTGGGCGCGCCGCTTTTCGTGGCGGCGCAGTGTCGAAGGCCACTTCGAGGTCTATCGCGCCGTGCTCGAACGGGCGGCGCACGGCCGCTGAGCGCGGCTCAGGCGGCGCGCCGGGGCAGCCAGGACTTCAGCAGCAGCTTCCAGGCCGGCAGGTGGCCGGCGGCCAGGCGCAGGGCCTCGCGGGCGCTGGCCCGCCCGGCGGCGCGCTGGCCGGCGCTGATCTGCGCGGCGGCGTAGTCGCTCCAGGTCTTGGCCAGCATCTCGCGCACGATGCCTGCGTCGGCCCGGCGCCCGTCGGGGCCCGCATAGCCCCAGCGGTCGATGGCGCTCTGGATGACGCGCCCCTTGTAGTTGGCGCTCGGTGCGCTGCGCGTGATGCTCTGGGGATGCTGGCGGTAGAGCGCGAAGGGGCGTGCCACGCGCTCGATGCAGGTGACGCGCGAGGCGCGCAGCCACAGGTCGTAGTCCTCGCCGACGCGCAGGTCGGTCGGGAAGCCGCCGATCTCGTCGAGCAGGCGCCGCTCCATCAACACCGTGGACGTCCAGACGACACAGTCCAGCAGCAGTTCGGGGTAGAGCCAGCCGGTGGCGCCTCGCCAGCGCGAGAAATCGTCCGCAGCCGCCCGCAGTTCGGCGAGCAGCGCCTCATCGGGGTGCGGCTCGGCGCTGTGCCAGACGTGCCAGGCGGTGTAGCTCATGCGGCAGCCGGGTGTCGCGTCCATGGCGTCGAACTGGGCGGCCAGCTTGCCCGGCAGCCAGATGTCGTCGGCATCGCAGAAGGCAACCCAGTCGTGGCTCGCGGCCGCAATGCCGGCGTTGCGGGCCGCGGCCACGCCGCCATTGGCCTTGCGGATCAGGCGCACCTGCGGGAATTCGCGTGCCACCCGTGCCGCGGAGCCGTCCCGGGAGCCGTCGTCCACGACGATGACCTCGAGCTCGCTGCCCGCCTGCGCGAGCACCGCTTCCAGCGTGGCTGCGATGTAGCGTTCCGCGTTGTAGCAGGGAATGACGACGCTCACGCGCCGCACGGCCGGCATGCTCAGCTCGACGGGCCGGAGGCAGGCGCCGACGCACCGGAAGCCGGCGCGGAGGCGGCCTCCGGCGGTGGTTCCACCCACCGCCCCGCCGCCGTCAGTCGCTCGCGAAGCTCCCGCCGCTCCATGCCCATGGCCATCACGCGATGCGCCTGGACGAGGGCCTTGTCGTACAGCTTCATGTCCAGGTAGAGCATGCCGGCGTTGAACTGGGCGAAGGGGTTGTCCTGCGTGGCGTCGGCCACGAAGTCCACATGGCGCTGCGCCTCGTCGGTCTGCTTCTGCTTGATCAGGAAGTTGGCGTAGAGCAGGCGCACGATGTGGTCGTTCGGGCGCCAGCGCAGCGCGCGCTCGTAGTAGCACTCGACGGTGTACTGGGCGTCCCGCGCCGGGTTGCGACGTTCCTTCTCCACCAGGCGTTCCATGGCCAGCAGCGCACGCGGGTGGTTGGGGAAGGCGAACAGCGTGTAGCGGATGTCGCCGCCGAAGGAGCCGGTCTTGCCGGCCGTCAGGGTTTCGACGCCGGGCGTGAAGTGCGCGTCCTCCACGATGGACTTCTGCTGCTCGTTGGCCGTGCGGTAGTCGAACGGGCCGTAGTGCGTCTTGAGGGAGCCGCATTGACGTTCGGCCTGCGCCATCGCAGAGCCGGCGGGCAGCAGGGTGGCCAGTCCCAGGCAGAACGGAATCAGGGCTTTCATGATGGCAACGTCAAACCTTGTGCAACCAATGGAGAGTGGCGTCGTGGGCCGCGGCCGCCTGTGATGGATCCGAGAAGGTGTGGTCAGCCTCGGCCAGTTCGCAACGGGTGATGCGGCCGGCGTCCAGCACGCCCTGCCAGGCCGGCGAAGTCTCGGCGTGTGCCGTGAACTCGCGCGCAGTGTAGTCATCCCCACTGAGGATCAGCAGCACTGGGCCGGTGAAGCCGCGCAGCCCGGCGGCCATGCGGTCCTGGAAGCTGCGGCTGTCGGTGGGGCGGCCGGCGCGGCGGGCCAGGCGCAAATTGCTGGCCAGCGCGCCCAGCGCCCGGGCACCCACGCCACCCCGCAGCAGCTTCAGCCAGAACGACTTCTCGCGCAGGCGGCGCCAGTAGTAGTGCTTCACGTGAGCCTGGGCGAGGGACGCGGCAGAGCGTACCCAGGGGTTGAGCAGGGTGAGGCCGGCCACGCGTGCATCGCGGGTGGCCTCCAGGTAGAGCAGGGCGGCCGAAGCCGCATCGCACAGGCCCCAGAGCGCCACGCGCCTGACACCCGGCCGGGCGGCGATCAGGGCGTCAATGGCGGCGGCGATGTCTGCGTCCACGCCGAGAAAGTCGCGCGGCTCGCCGCCGCTGTCGCCCATGCTACGGTAGTCGAAGCGCAGCGCCGCGAAGCCTTGCCGTGCCAGGTCGCGCGCCAGCAGCGTGAACTGCCGGTGGCTGCCCGCCCGGTACTGCGGCCCGCCGACGATGATGATCACGCCCACGTCGGCCAGCGGGCCTTCCGCGGGCTCCGCCAGGATGCCGACCAGGGGCTCACCCTCGCAGGCGAAGCCGAGCACCGATTCGCGCACGGTCATTGGTCCAACCTTCGCGCTGCGCGCTGTTCCGCCAGGCGGGAGCGAGCTTGCTTGGGACGGCCCGGCGCAGTGCTCATGCCAGCGCCTCCACCGTGCGGGTGATCAGGGCAGGCGCCAGCTCGATCTCGCTCGTGGCCCAGAAGCCGGGGCCCGTGACGATCTGCGCGCGCACGGCCCAGCCGGCGTCCTGCCAGGTCTTGAGGGCCTGCTCGCTGACGGGGCTGAACGCGGCGTCCTCCCGCGTGCTCACTTCCAGCCATTCGACGCGGCCGGGCGCGCCCGTGGGCGCGAGCCGGGCGGCCTCCAGCCCGCTGGCCAGTGCTGCGGCCAGCCGGTAGCCGGCGATGTCGACGGCGCGGCCGGCGCCCAGCTCGGTCTTCATCGCGTCCATCTGGCCCTTGCTGGCGCCGCCCGCCATCTCGGCTGCGAGCTTCAGGCGCAGGAACTGCTGCAGCGCCAGCTTGCCGCTGGGCATCGGCTGCCAGAACAGGTGGTTCACCGGCCGGCCCCAGTCGGCGGCGGCCAGCAGGCAGCCGGCGCGCAGGCCCCACAGCCACAGCGGGGTGCCGGGCATGCGCGCATCCAGCCAGGCCAGGGCCAGGCGCACATCCGCCAGCCAGTCGGCCCAGGTGGCGTCGCCGAAGTCAGCCGAGGAATCGCCGCAGCCGCGCAGGTCGATCTGCAGGACCGCGTGGCCCGCATCGGCCAGCGCCCGGCAGGCGAGGGCGGCCATGCGGCGCGACTTGTTCATCTCCTCCGCGAACGGATGCAGGTAGAGCACCCGGCTGCGCGGTGCGCCGGCCGGCGCATGGAACAGGCACAGGCGCTGCTCGCCGCCGTCGGCGGGCAGGAAGAAGACGTCGGCGGGAGGGGTCAACCCAGGCGGGCGGACACGAAGTCCGCCAGCGAGCCGACGGTCGCGAAGGTGTCGCCGTCGATGTCGTCATCGTCCACGGCGAGGCCGAGCTGTTCCTCCAGCGCCGTGATCAGGCTGACCACGGCCATCGAGTCGAGTTCGGGCAGGGCGCCGAGCAGGGCGGTGTCGCGGGTGAAGGTCTGGGCGCGGCCGTTCAGGCTCAGCACGTCGTCGAGAAGCCTCAGCACGTGGCTGAGAACCTGGGCGTTGTCCATGGGGTCAGGCGTCCAAAAATGCAGCCGCTCAGTTTAGCGGTCCGCCCCCTCGCCCCCGGGGTCGGGCACCCCTCGGGCCCGGGGGCGCGTGAGATACTTTTTTCACCTTTCGCAGCCCGCCTTTCCCCAGAGCTTCATGCCCGAATCGACCTTGCTGAACGAGCTGGTGGCCGTCGCCGCCGAGCGCACGCCCGACGCGCCGGCGCTGACCTATGGCGCGGCAACGCTGAGTTACGGCGAGCTGGATGCCGCCGTGCGGGGCTTCGCCAGCGGCCTGATGGGGCTCGGGCTGGCCCGGGGCGAGCGGGTGGCCATCTACCTGGAGAAGCGCTTCGAGACGGTGGTCGCCAGCTTCGGCGCGCCGGCGGCCGGCGGTGTGTTCGTGCCGCTGAACCCGCTGCTCAAGCCCGAGCAGGTGGGCTTCATCCTGCGCGACTGCGACGTGCGGGTGCTGGTGACCTCACCCGAGCGCCTGGCGCAGCTGGGCGAGGTGCTGACACAGTGCCCGGCCTTGCGCCATGTGGTGCTCACCAGCGGCACGGGGTCGGCGCCCGTGCCGGTGCATGACTGGGCCGCGTTGCTCGCGGCGCCGCCGCGGGCCGTCCACCGCGTCATCGACACCGACATGACCGCCATCCTGTACACCTCCGGCTCCACGGGCCGGCCCAAGGGCGTGGTGCTGTCCCACCGCAACATGGTGGCCGGTGGCAAGAGCGTGGCGAGCTACCTGGAGAACCGTGCCAGCGACACGCTGCTGGCGGCGCTGCCGCTGTCGTTTGACGCCGGCTTCAGCCAGCTCACCACGGCCTTCCACAGCGGCGCACGGGTCGTGCTGCTGAACTACCTGTTGCCCAAGGACGTGCTCAAGGCGATGGAGCGCGAGAAGGTCACGGGCCTCACCGCCGTGCCGCCGCTCTACATCCAGCTCACCCAGCTCGACTGGCCGGCGGCCATCGACCAGCAGCTGCGCTACTTTGCGAACACGGGTGGCCGCATGCCGCGCGCCACGCTCGACCTGCTGCGCGCCAAGGTGCCCTCGGCCAAGCCCTTCCTGATGTACGGCCTCACCGAGGCCTTCCGGTCCACCTTCCTGCCGCCCGAGGAGGTCGACCGCCGCCCCGATTCCATCGGCAAGGCCATCCCGAACGCCGAGATCCTGGTCCTGCGCGAGGACGGCACCGAATGCGCCCCGGACGAGCCCGGCGAGTTGGTGCACCGCGGCGCGCTGGTCGGCCTGGGCTACTGGAACGATGCCGAGAAGACCGCCGAGCGCTACAAGCCACTGCCGGCCGGCGTGGGGGGGCGCGAAGGCGGCCTGCAGCTGCCGGAGTTCGCCGTGTTCTCGGGCGACACCGTGCGCCGGGATGCCGAGGGCTTCCTGTACTTCGTGGGTCGCCGCGACGAGATGATGAAGACCTCGGGCTACCGCGTGAGCCCGACCGAGGTCGAAGAGGTGCTGTATGCCACCGGCCTGGTGGGCGAGTGCGTCGCCTTCGGGGTCGACCACGACACGCTCGGCCAGGCCATCCAGGTGATTGCCACGCCGCCCGAGGGGGCTGCCGAGCTGGACGTGCCTGCACTGGTGGCCGCCTGCAAGGCCCGCATGCCCGCCTACATGGTGCCGCACGGCGTGGAGGCCCAGCGCGGCCCGCTGCCGCGCAACCCCAACGGCAAGATCGACCGCAAGACCCTGTCGACCGACTGGGTCGCCCGACATTCCTCATGACCGAAGCCAAACGTCCGCCGGCCCACGTGGCCATGTCGCAGTTCCCGGTCGCCGACAACGGCGAGTTGCTGGTGGGCGGTCAGCGCCTGTCGGTGCTGGCCGAGCGCGTGGGCCAGACCCCGTTCTATGCCTACGACCGCGGGCTGCTCAAGGCCCGTGTGGCCGAGCTGCGTGCGGCGCTGCCCCAGGGCATCGAGCTGCACTACGCGATGAAGGCCAACCCAATGCCGGCCGTCGTCGGCCTGATGGCGGGGTTGGTGGACGGCATCGACGTTGCCTCGGCCGGCGAGCTGCAGGTGGCGCTCAACGCGGGTGCCGACCCGCGCGAGATCAGCTTTGCCGGACCGGGCAAGCGCGACATCGAGCTGGGCCAGGCTGTGGCTGCTGGTGTGCTGGTCAACGTCGAGTCAGCGCGAGAACTGAAGGTGCTGGCAGCGGCCTCGCAGCGCCTGGGCCTGCCCGCCCGGGTGGCCTTGCGCGTGAACCCCGATTTCGAGCTGAAGGGTTCGGGCATGCGCATGAGCGGCGGCCCGAAGCAGTTCGGTATCGACGCTGAGACCGTGCCCGAGGTGCTGGCCCAGGTGGGCGCGCTGGCGGGCGAGGGCGTGGCCTTCGAGGGCTTCCATCTGTTCGCCGGCTCGCAGAACCTCAAGGCCGAGGCCATCTGCGAGGCGCAGCAGAAGAGCTACGAGCTGGCGCTTCGGCTGGCTGAGGCCGCGCCGTCGCCGGTGAAGTTCCTGAACCTGGGCGGTGGCTTCGGAATCCCGTACTTCCCGGGTGAGGCGCGGCTGGACCTGGCGCCCATCGGTGACAACCTGGGCGCCTTGCAAGCCCGCGCCAGGGCCGACATGCCGCAGGCCAAGCTCGTCATCGAGCTCGGCCGCTACTTCGTCGGCGAGGCGGGTGTGTACGTGACCCGCATCGTCGACCGCAAGGTCTCGCGTGGCCAGGTCTTCCTAGTGGCGGACGGCGGCCTGCACCACCACCTCTCTGCGTCGGGCAACTTCGGCCAGGTGCTGCGCAAGAACTACCCGGCGACGGTGCAGCCACAGGGGCGCGTGGAGACGGTACTCGAAGCCGCCAGCGTCGTCGGCCCGCTGTGCACGCCGCTGGACCTGCTCGCCGACCGCATGGAGATGCCGCGCGGCGACGTGGGCGACCTGGCGGTCATCTTCCAGAGCGGGGCCTACGGCCGCAGCGCCAGCCCGGAGGGGTTCCTCGGGCATCCGAGCTGCGTGGAAGTGCTGGTGTAGCGCAGACGCGGCGGGTGAAGCCGCCGGCTCGCCCGTCCGACTTGGGTCAGGCCACGTCGACCCACGCCCCGTTCTGCAGGATCTGGTGCGGCCGGAACAGCGACTTGTAGGCCATCTTCGGGCTTTCCTCGATCCAGTAGCCCAGATACAGGTGCGGCAGCTTCAGCTCGCGGGCCTGCTCGACCTGCCACATGACGCCGTAGGTGCCGAAGCTGGCATCGATGTCGGGGTCGTAGAAGGTGTAGACCGCTGACAGGCCGTCGCTCAGGATGTCGAGGATGGACACCATGCGAAGCGGTTTGCTGCCGTCGGGCATCGGCTCGCGGAACTCCACGAGGCGGGAGTTGATGCGGCTTTGCAGCAGGAACTGGGTGTATTGGTCGACGCTGTCGTGATCCATGCCGCCGCCGCTGTGGCGGCCCGCCTGGTAGCGCAGGTAGAGCGCGTAGTGCTCCGGCGAATAGCTCAGCCGCATCACCTGGGCCTGCAGGTGGCGGTGGGCCTTCCAGGCGCGGCGCTGCGAGCGCGTGGGCTGGAAGCGCTCCACCGGCAGCCGCAGCGCGACGCAGGCGCGGCACTGGTCGCAGTAGGGGCGGTAGGTGAACAGGCCGCTGCGGCGAAAACCTGCGGCGACGAGGTTGGAGTACGCGTCCGCGTGGATGAGATGACTGGGCGTGGCGACCTGGGAGCGCGCCTGGCGGCCCGGCACGTAGCTGCACGGGTAGGCGGCCGTGGCGTAGAACTGGATCTGCGCAAGGGGCAGTTCTTTGGGGTGGGTCACGTGGGCTCGAAAAGGCGCTGCCAGTGGTCGGGATGATAGGTCCAAGGCCCGGGGGTGGCGTCGTCCACATGGGTGGCGATGTGGGCTTCGAACACGCTCCGGGGCACTTCGGCCCCGCCGAGCGAGGTGAGATGGCGGGTGTTCTGTTGGCAATCGATCCACGGGATGTCAAAGCCGCGGCACAGGCAGATGAGGGCGCACAGCGCGATCTTGGAGGCGTCGGTGCGGCGCATGAACATCGATTCGCCGTAGAACATCCGCCCCAGGTTCACGCCGTACAGGCCGCCGACCAATTCGCCGTCCATCCAGGTCTCGATGCTGTGCATCGCCGGCCAGGCGAGGTAGGCCGCCTGCAGCTCCGGCACGATCCAGGTGCCCGACTGGCCCTCGCGCGGCGTGCTGGCGCAGGCCCGCAGCACGGCGGCGCGGTCGTGGTCGACGCGGATCTCGCAGCCGGGCGTCGCGGCGAAGCGCTGCACCGTCTTGCGCAGCGACCGCGACAGCTTGAAGTGCGCCGTCTGCAGCACCATGCGGGGGTCCGGCGCCCACCACAGGGCCGGCTGGCCGGGGCTGTACCAGGGGAAGATGCCGCGGCGGTAGGCGGCCTCCAGGCGTTGCGGGGTCAGCGTGCCGCCGGCGGCCAGCAGGCCCGGGGCGTCGGTGTCGTCACCCAGGGCCCGGGAGCTGGGTGGGAAATCCAGCGAGTCGTCGTCCAGCCAGTCGATCATCCGGCCATGGTACGGTGGCAGCCATGATCACCGTCTATGGCATTCCCAACTGCGACACCGTGAAAAAGGCCCGTGCCTGGCTGGCCGACCACGGCCACACGGTCGCCTTCCACGATTTCAAGAAGCAGGGCGTGCCGGCGCCCTTGCTGCCGGTGTGGCTGGCGGCCTTCGGGCGCGACCGTCTCGTCAACCGCGCCGGCACCACCTGGCGCAAGCTGGAGGATGCCGTCAAGGCGGCCGTGGTGGACGACGCCTCGGCCACGGCGCTGATGCTCGCCGAGCCGAGCGTCATCAAGCGCCCGGTCGTGCAATGGCCCGGCGGCGAGTGGACGCTCGGATTCAGTGCGGATGCGTTCGAGAAGAGTGCGCAAGACGCACCAAAAGCGGGCTGAGTGCTTCTCGTTGGTGCTGGCCTACGCCAGATTCATGCCTTGAAAGCGGGCATTGAATTTGCAATTTCGGTGCAGTGCGACTCGGCTTGGTGCATGGTGCCCAAGCCTGGAGCCGGCAGCCGGAGACAACGTTGGAGACCACGATCAAGCAGGGCGCGGATGCGCTCTTCATCCTGCTCGGCGCCATCATGGTGCTGGCCATGCATGCGGGCTTTGCCTTTCTGGAACTGGGCACGGTGCGCAAGAAGAACCAGGTCAATGCCCTGGTCAAGATCCTGGTGGACTTCGCGGTCTCCACGCTCGCCTACTTCCTCGTGGGCTACGGCGTGGCCTACGGCCTGCACTTCTTCGTCGGCGCGGAGCAACTGGCGCAGAAGAACGGCTATGAGCTGGTCAAGTTCTTCTTCCTGCTGACCTTCGCCGCGGCCATTCCCGCGATCGTGTCGGGGGGCATCGCCGAGCGGGCGCGCTTCGGCCCGCAGCTCGCCGCGACCTGCGTCATTGTCGGCTTCGTCTACCCGTTCTTCGAGGGCATCGCCTGGAACCAGGCCTTCGGCATCCAGGCCTGGCTGAAGGCCACGACGGGTGCCGAGTTCCACGACTTTGCCGGCAGCGTCGTCGTGCATGCGGTGGGCGGCTGGATCGGCCTGGCGGCGGTGCTGCTGCTCGGCCCGCGCCTGAACCGCTACCGCAAGGACGGCGCAATGAGCGCCCACCCGCCGTCCAGCATCCCCTTCCTGGCTCTCGGCGCCTGGGTGCTGACGGTCGGCTGGTTCGGCTTCAACGTGATGAGCGCGCAGACCCTGGACAAGCTCTCGGGCCTCGTGGCCGTCAACTCGCTGATGGCCATGGCCGGCGGCACGCTGGTCGCGGTGCTGCTCGGCCGCAACGACCCGGGCTTTGCGTACAACGGGCCGTTGGCCGGCCTGGTGGCGGTGTGCGCGGGGTCCGACGTGATGCACCCCATCGGCGCGCTCGTGACGGGGGGTGTGGCCGGCTGGCTCTTCGTTCAGTTCTTCACGCTCACGCAGAACCGCTGGAAGATCGACGACGTCCTCGGCGTGTGGCCGCTGCATGGCCTGTGCGGGGCCTGGGGCGGCATCGCTTGCGGCATCTTCGGCCAGCAGGCGCTAGGCGGTATCGGCGGTGTCTCGTTCGGCGCCCAGGTGGCCGGCACGCTTGGTGGCGTCGCCTGGGCCTTGGCGGGCGGGTTCGTCGTGTACGGCGTGATCCGGCAGTTCGTCGGGCTGCGGCTCGATGCCGAGCAGGAGTTCGAGGGCGCCGACCTGTCCATCCACAAGATCGGCGCCACGCCCGACCGCGAGGTGAGCTGGTAAGCTGCCTGCAGTTCGACAAAACGGCCCCACCCGGGGCCTTTTTTCATCATGTTCACAGGCATCGTCCAGGGCGTCGCCCGCGTTGAATCCATCGAGGCCCGCGAGGGCCTGCACACGCTGCACCTGAAGTTCCCCGAGGGTTTCGATGAAGACCTGGCCATCGGTGCCAGCGTCTCGTGCGACGGCGTCTGCCTGACCGTCACCGAGCGCCCGGCGCCTGGCGTGGCGAGCTTCGACGTGATGGCGCAAACGCTCAAGCTGACGACGCTTGGCGGCCTGGGCGTGGGCTCCGGCCTGAATGTCGAGCGTGCGGCCAAGGAGGGCGTGGAGATCGGCGGCCACCCGCTGTCCGGGCACGTGGACGTGTCGGCGCACATCGCCGAGATCCGCCGGCCGGACAACAACCACGTCCTCCGCTTCGCGCTGCCCGCGCCGTGGATGCGTTATGTGTTCGCGAAGGGCTACATCGGCGTCAACGGCTGCAGCCTGACCGTGGCCGAGGCCCAGCGCGAACGCGACGGCTCGGGCTGGTTCGAGGTCTGGCTCATTCCCGAGACGCTGCGCATGACGACCTTCGGCGACAAGGCCGTCGGCGACGCCGTGCACATCGAGATCGAGCGCAGCACGCAGGTCGTCGTCGACACCGTGCGCGATGCACTCGACGAAAAGCTGGGTCCGCTGCTGCCCGTGCTGGAGGCCATCGCCAAGGAACGCGGCATCGAGCTGACCCAGCTCGTGCTGCCGCGCTGAGTCTCGGGCGCGGCGTCACTACTGGCGCAGCCGGTCGAGCTCCGTGCGGGAGCGGCCGAGCACCGGATCGAGCCTGTCGATGACCCAGCCCCAGGGGCTCTGAAGGCCGCAGGCGAAATGCAGCGGCGAGGGCGTCATCGGTGTGGGGACGAGCGCCAGGCCCCGTTCCTTGAGTGACTGCAGCGCCGGGTGCGCGGCGGTGCGCTCCGGTTGATCGGATTCGAAGGTCACCAGGGCTGCGCGGCAGCGGCCCGCGGCGGCCATGCGCATGGCGCTGTCGTCGTCGTTGGACTCGACGCCGCGCATGCGGCCGAGGCCGGCCTGTTCGAACAATTCGCCATAGCTGGAGCCACGCGCCCAGCAGACCCACTCACTCTTCAGGTCGGCATAGCGCTGGACGTGGTGCTGCTCGCCCTCCCGCACCACAGCCCAGGTGTGGTTGACCCAGACCGGCAGGCTGAATCGCAGCAGCCGCTCACGCTCCGGCGTGCGCCCGAGCCCGAACATCACGCCCTGACCCGCTGCGGTCAGCCGCTGTGCCCGCAGCCACGGCGTGGGATGGATGTCCCACGTCAGCGCCGCCTGGGCCGATACCCAGGCCAGCATGCGCCGCGCCGGGCCGACCGGACTGCCGTCGCCGACGAACAGCGGCACCGCGGCCGCTCGGGCCACACCCGGCCAGCCGAGCGGCAGCCCCAGCAGCAGCGCATGGCGGCGGTGCATCCAGGCGGTTGGACCCATGGCCGATTCTGGAGCAGCGCCGGACGGATGTCTTGATGATTTCTTGATGGCTGCCGGCCTGATCTTGTCGGGGGTTTGACGGCCCGATTTCCAGAATCACTGCCATCACAAAGGAGGTGTTATGGACATCGTGTTTCTGGGTCTGGCGGCCGCCCTCGGGCTGCTGACCGGGCTGGCCGCCTGGGGCTGCCAGGTGCTGTCGAGGCGGGCGCCATGAGCGGGTTCGAACTTGCCGCCGCGTTGCTGGTCGTACTGCTCGTCGTCTATCTGTTCTGGGCGCTGCTGTTTCCGGAGGACCTGTCATGAGTGCGTCGGCCTGGTGGCAACTTTCAGGCTTCCTGGTCGTGCTGCTCGCGTTGGCCTGGCCGCTGGCGCGCTGGATGCACGCCGTGATGGAAGGCCGCGTCGCCCTGCTGCGTCGCCTGGAGGGCGGCCTGTTGCGGCTGGCCGGCGTGCCGGCGGATGCCGAGCAGGGCTGGCTGCGCTACGCGCTCGGCCTGGTGCTCTTCAACGCGTTGGGGGTGCTGGCGGTGTATGCGCTGCAGCGCCTGCAGGCCGGGCTGCCGCTGAATCCGCAGGGCCTTCCGGCCGTGTCGGCGGACTCGGCCTTCAACACCGCCATCAGCTTCGTCACCAACACCAACTGGCAAGGCTACGGCGGCGAGTCGACGATGAGCGATCTCACGCAGATGCTCGCGCTGACGGTGCAGAACTTCCTGTCGGCCGCGACCGGCATCGCCGTGGTGATCGCGCTGCTGCGGGGCTTTGCCCGCCACAGCGCGCAGGCCATCGGCAACGTCTGGGCCGACCTGACACGGGCCACGCTGTGGGTGTTGCTGCCCTTGTCCTTCGTGTTCGCGATCGTGCTGGCCGGCATGGGTGTGGTGCAGACCTTCAAGCCCTACCAGGACGTCACGACGGTCGAGACGCAATCCTGGCAGGAGCCGCGGCTCGATGCCCAAGGCCAGCCCGTGCTGGGGGCTGATGGCCAGCCCGTGATGGACGACAAGTCGGGCCGCACGCAAACCCTCGCGGTCGGCCCCGTGGCATCGCAACTGGCCATCAAGATGCTGGGCACCAACGGCGGCGGCTTTTTCAACGCCAACTCGGCCCATCCCTTCGAGAACCCGAGCGCCGCCACGAATGCGCTGCAGATGCTGTCGATCTTCCTGATCCCGGCGGCGCTGTGCTTCGTGCTGGGCCGCCAGGTGGGTGACATGCGCCAGGGCTGGGCGCTGCTCGGGGCGATGACGGCGCTCTTCATCGTCGCCGTCGTCATCGCGACGGCCGCAGAGCAGGCCGGCAACCCGCGCCTCGCGCCGCTGGGCGTGGACGCCCTGGCCAGCGCCACGCAGCCGGGCGGCAACATGGAAGGCAAGGAACTGCGCTTCGGCATCGAGGCCTCGTCGCTGTTCGCCGTCATCACGACCGCCGCGAGCTGCGGCGCGGTGAATGCGATGCACGACAGCTTCACGCCGCTCGGCGGCGCGGTGCCGCTGGTCCTGATCCAGCTCGGCGAGGTCGTGTTCGGCGGCGTGGGGTCGGGCCTGTACGGGATGCTCGTGTTCGCGCTCCTGGCCGTGTTCGTCGCGGGCCTGATGATCGGACGCACGCCGGAGTACCTGGGCAAGAAGGTCGAGGCCTTCGACATGAAGATGGTGTCGCTCGCCATCCTGCTGACGCCGCTGGCGGTGCTCGTGGGCACGGCGCTGGCGGTGGTGACCGACCCCGGCAAGGCCGGCATCTCGGCCCCCGGGGCGCACGGCTTCAGCCAGGTGCTTTACGCGCTCTCGTCCGCCGGCAACAACAACGGCAGCGCCTTTGCGGGGCTGTCGGCCAACACGCCGTTCTACAACCTGCTGCTGGGTGTGGTGATGTGGATCGGCCGCTTCGGTGTGATCGTGCCGGTGCTGGCCCTGGCCGGGTCGCTGGCCGGCAAGAAGCGCCTGTCCCCCGGCGAGGGCACGCTGCCCACGCACGGCCCGCTGTTTGTCGTGCTGCTGATCGGCTGCGTGGTGCTCGTCGGTCTCTTGAACTACGTCCCGGCGCTGGCCCTCGGGCCGGTCGTCGAGCATCTCATTCTCTGGAGCGCGTCATGAACGCCGGCTTCTCCCTGTTCGACCCCGCGCTGACCCGCGCGGCCCTGGTCGACGCCGTCACCAAGCTGGACCCCCGCGTGCAGGGCCGCAACCCGGTGATGGCGGTCGTCTACCTCGGCAGCCTGCTCACCACGGCCATCGCCGTGGCGCAGCCCGGCGCCTTCGTCATCGCCGTGGCGGTGTGGCTGTGGTTCACGGTGCTGTTCGCCAACTTCGCCGAGGCGCTGGCCGAAGGCCGCAGCAAGGCCCAGGCTGCGTCGCTGCGCGGGCTGAAGAAGGAAACCTGGGCCAAGGTCATTGAGGCCTGGCAGCCCGGCACGCGGCGTGATGCCGTGAGCTGGCATCCCCGCGAGGCCGGCACGCTGCGCCGGGGCGAGATCGTGCTGATCGAGGCGGGCGACGTGGTGCCGGCCGACGCCGAAGTGATCGACGGCGTGGCTTCGGTGGACGAGAGCGCCATCACCGGCGAATCGGCCCCGGTCATCCGCGAGAGCGGCGGCGACTTCTCGGCGCTGACCGGCGGAACCCGCGTGCTGTCCGACTGGGTCGTCGCCCGCGTGGCCGTGAACCCGGGCGAGACCTTCGTCGACCGCATGATCGCGATGGTCGAGAACGCCCAGCGCAAGAAGACGCCCAACGAGATCGCGCTGAGCATCCTGCTGGTGGCGCTGACCCTCGTGTTCCTCGGCGTGTGCGCGACGCTGCTGCCGTTCTCCAAGTTCAGCGTGGCCGTCGCCGGTGCGGGTGAGCCAGTGGGCCTCGTCGTGCTGGTGGCGCTGCTGGTGTGCCTGATCCCGACGACCATCGCCGGGCTGCTGTCGGCCGTGGGCGTGGCGGGCATGAGCCGCATGCTGCAGGCCAACGTGATCGCCACCTCAGGCCGCGCGGTGGAGGCGGCGGGTGACGTGGATGTGCTGCTGCTCGACAAGACCGGCACCATCACGCTGGGCAACCGCCAGGCCGATGCCTTCTGGCCGCTGGACGGCGTCAGCGAGGCCCAGCTCGCGGCGGCCGCCCGGCTCGCGTCGCTGGCGGATGAGACACCCGAGGGGCGCAGCATCGTGGCGCTGGCCGACCGCAAGTTCGGCCCTGCGCCGGCCGGGGAGCGCGGCGAGGTCGTGCCGTTCACGGCGCAGACCCGCATGAGCGGCGTCGACCTGCCGGGCCGCCCCATCCGCAAGGGCGCCGGCAGCGCGCTGCGCACCTGGGTCGAGGGCCTCAATGGGCGCTGGCCCGCAGCCGCACAGGCCGTGCTGGACGAAACCGCGCGCCGCGGCAGCACGCCGCTGGTGGTGGCCGACGGTGCGACGGTGCTGGGTGTCGTGGAGCTGAAGGACATCGTCAAGCCCGGCATCAAGGAGCGCTTTGCGCAGATGCGCCGCATGGGCATCAAGACCGTGATGGTCACCGGTGACAACCGGCTCACCGCCGCGGCGATCGCAGCCGAGGCGGGCGTCGATGACTTCCTGGCCGAGGCCACGCCCGAAGCCAAGCTGGCGTTGATCCGCGAGCACCAGGCCCAGGGCCGGCTGGTGGCCATGACCGGCGACGGCACCAACGACGCGCCCGCGCTGGCCCAGGCCGACGTCGCCGTGGCCATGAACACCGGCACCCAGGCGGCGAAGGAGGCCGGCAACATGGTCGACCTCGACAGCAACCCGACCAAGCTGATCGAGGTGGTCGAGACCGGCAAGCAGATGCTGATGACGCGCGGCTCGCTGACGACCTTCAGCATCGCCAACGACCTCGCCAAGTACTTCGCCGTGCTGCCGGCGGCCTTCGTGTCGACTTACCCGCAGCTCGGCGCGCTCAACGTCATGCACCTGGCCAGCCCCGCCTCCGCCATCCTGAGCGCGGTCATCTTCAACGCGCTCATCATCGTCGTGCTCATCCCGCTGGCGCTCAAAGGCGTGCGCTACCGCGCCATCGGCGCCGCGGCCCTGCTGCGCCGCAACCTGCTGGTGTACGGCCTGGGCGGCGTCATCGTTCCCTTCATCGGCATCAAGGCCATCGACCTGGTGCTCGTGGCTCTCGGCCTGGCCTGAACCTCCTGAACCTCATGAAAAAGCTGATTTCACTGTTCCTGATCCCTGCGGCACTGGTCGTTGCGCGGCCTGCTCGCGCGCAGGAGACGACCGACCCGCTGTCGTTCAACATCGGTGCGGTGACCGAGTACCGCTACCGCGGCATCTCCCAGTCGCGCCTGAAGCCGGCCCTGCAAGGCGGCATCGACTACGCCGACTCGAGCGGCTTCTACATCGGCACCTGGGCCTCCACGATCAAGTGGATCAAGGACGCTGGCGGCGACGCCCAGGTCGAGATCGACATCTACGGCGGCTACAAGACCGAAGTCGCCAAGGGCCTGACGCTGGACGTCGGCCTGCTGCAGTACTACTACCCGAGCAACAAGCTCAACCTCAGCGCGAACACGCTGGAGGTGTACGGCGCCCTGACCTACGGCCCCGTCACGGCCAAGTACTCGCAGAGCACGACCAACCTGTTCGGCTTCGCCGACAGCAAGAGCTCGGGCTACTTCGACGTCACGGCCAACTTCGACCTGGGTGACGGCCTGACGCTGTCCCCGCACGTCGGCCACCAGACCGTCAAGCGCAACTCCGCCGCGTCCTACACCGACTACTCGCTGACGCTGGCCAAGGACTTCTCGGGCCTCGTGCTCAGCGGCGCCATCATCGGCACGGATGCCAGCAAGACGGCCTACGCCAGCCCGGCCAAGGGCAAGTTCCTGGGCAAGACCTCGCTGGTCCTCGGCCTGAAGAAACCGTTTTGAAGGATTCGCGATGACCCAAGCTTCCCTGCTTCGCCCGGCGCTGACGCTCTTCATCGCGCTCAGCCTCGTCACCGGGATCGCCTACCCGCTGGTCGTCACCGGCATCGCGCAGGCCGCATTCCCCGAGGCGGCCAATGGCAGCCTGATCGTCGAGAACGGCCAGCCCGTCGGCTCGGTCCTGGTCGGCCAGGCCTTCTCCGACCCCGGGCACTTCTGGAGCCGGCCGTCCGCGACGGCACCCATGCCCTACAACGCGGCCAATTCGGGCGGCTCCAACCTGGCGCCGACGGCGCCTGCGCTGGTGGATGCCGTCAAGGCCCGCGTGCGGGCACTGCGCGAGGCCGACCCCGGCAACACCGCGCCGGTGCCGGTGGACCTCGTCACCGCGTCGGCGAGCGGGCTGGACCCGCACATCAGCCGCGCGGCAGCCGACTACCAGGTCGCCCGCGTGGCCCGGGTGCGTGGCCTGCCCGTGGCGCAGGTGCAGGCCCTGGTGGAGGCGCACACGGAGGGCCGCTGGCTCGGCGTCATCGGCGAGCCGCGTGTCAACGTGTTGAAACTCAACCTCGCGCTGGACCGTGCGACGATGACTGCTCGATGACTTCCTGCGCACCGTCATGCTGATCAACAGCGCCGTCTACGACGACGGCCGCATCGTGGCCGAGCCCGGGCTCGATGGCGTCGGGGAGGCGCTGCAGCGCCGGAGCGGCTTCGTCTGGATCGCCCTGAAAGACCCGAGCGAAGACGAACTGTCGCGCCTGCAGGAAGAGCTCAGCCTCCCGGCGCTCGCCGTCGAGGACGCCCGCAAGGGCCACCAGCGGCCCAAGCTGGAGGAGTACGGCGACATGCTCTTCGCCGCGATGCACCTGCTGGAGGGCGGGCCCGACGGGATGGAGGTGGGCGAGGTGCACGTGTTCGTCGGCCCGCGCTTCGTCGTGTCGGTGCGGCACCGCAGCGCCCAGGGCTTCCTCGGCGTGCGCGGGCGGGCCGAGCGGGAGCCGGAGCTGCTGCGGCAGGGGCCGGGCTTCGTCCTCTATGCGCTCATGGATGCGGTGGTGGACCGGTACTTCCCCCACATGGATGCGGTCGAAGCCGAGCTGGAGACGCTGGAGGCCACGATGTTCCAGCCGCACCAGGATCGCCAGGCGGTCGTGCAGCAGCTGTTCGAGCTGAAGCAGCGGCTCGCCACGCTGCGGCATGCGGTCACGCCCTTGCTGGAGGTGTCGTCCAAGCTCCATGGGGGCCGGGTGCCTGTGGTCTGCAAGGAGATGCAGGACTACTTCCGGGACGTCTACGACCACCTGCTGCGCATCCAGGCCAGCATCGATGCCGCCCGCGAAACCATCATTGCCGCGACCCAGGTCAACCTGACGCTGGTCACCATCGACGAATCCCACGTGACCAAGCGGCTGGCGGCCTGGGCGGCCATCTTTGCGGCGTCGACGGCGCTCGCGGGCATCTGGGGCATGAACTTCGAGTCGATGCCCGAGCTGAAATGGGCCTGGGGCTACCCGATGGCGCTCGGAGCCATCGGCCTGGTGAGCGGCGCGCTGTACTGGCGCTTCAAGCGCCTGAAGTGGCTGTGAGCGACGCGCGACCCGACCCGGACGAACTCCTGGCCCGCGTGCAACGCGAGGCGGCCCAGGCGCGCCGGGGGCGACTGAAGATCTTCTTCGGCGCCAATGCCGGCGTGGGCAAGACCTTCGCGATGCTGGCTGCGGCCCAGGCGGCCGCGCGGGAGGGCCGCGGTGTGCGCATCGGCGTGGTCGAAACCCACGGCCGCGCCGACACCGAGGCCGTGGCGCGCGGCCTGGAGCGCCTGCCGCTGCGCGAGGTCGACCATCGCGATCAGCGGCTGCGGGAATTCGACCTCGACGCCGCGCTGGCCTGGGGCCGGGCCAGCCCCGGCGGGCTGCTGCTGCTGGACGAACTCGCGCACAGCAACGCCCCCGGCAGCCGGCACGCCAAGCGCTGGCAGGACGCCGAGGAGCTCTGCAACGCGGGCATCGAGGTCTGGACGACGCTGAACGTGCAGCACCTGGAAAGCCTGAACGACGTGGTCGGCGGCATCACGGGCATCCGCGTGTGGGAGACGCTGCCGGACCGGGTGTTCGACGCGGCGGACGAAGTCGTCGTTGTCGACCTGCCGCCCGACGAACTGCTGCAGCGGCTCAAGGAGGGCAAGGTCTACCTGCCGGCCCAGGCCGAACGGGCCGCGCAGAACTTCTTCCGCAAGGGCAACCTGCTGGCCCTGCGCGAGCTGGCGCTGCGCCGGACGGCCGACCGCGTGGACGACCAGATGCAGGCCTGGCGGCGGGACCAGGGCACGGCTGCCGTCTGGCCGAACCGGGAGTCCCTGCTGGCCTGCGTGGGGCCTGGCGGCCATGCCGAGCGGGTGGTGCGCAGCGCCGCGCGGCTGGCGCAGCAGCTCGACCTGGCCTGGCATGCGGTGCATGTGGAGACGGCGCGCGCCGCCGGCGAGCCAGCCCGCGCGCAGGTGCAGCGGGCGCTGGAGCTGGCGCAGTCGCTGGGCGCGCGCACGGCGGTGCTGTCGGCGCCTGCCGCCGTGCCCGCGCTGGTGGGTTATGCGCGGGAGCACAACCTGTCGCGGCTGGTGGTGGGGCGCCGCGAACGCGCCTGGCGCTGGCCGGGCCGACGCTCGCTGGCCGATGCGCTGAGCCATGTGGCCGAGGACATCGACGTGCTGCAGGTCGCGCTGCCGACCACGCGCCGCGAGCGGCCGATGCCGACGCGGCCCGCGCTGCGCGGTCTGCTCACAACGGCCTCGCTGCGGGGCCTGGCGGCCGCCGTTGCGGGTGTGGCGGTGGTCACGGCCGGGGCCCTGGCGCTGCTGCAGTTCATCGCGATCACCAACATCGCGATGCTCTACCTGCTGAACGTCGTCGGCGTGGCCTTGTGGTTCGGGCGCGCGCCCGGCGCACTCGCAGCGCTGCTGGGCGTGGCGGCCTTCGATTTCGCGTTCGTCGAGCCGCGCTGGTCGTTCGCGGTGGGCGATGCGCAGTACCTCGTCACCTTCGCCGTGCTGCTGCTCGTGGGGCTGCTGATCGGCCAGCTCGCGGCCGGCCTCAAGGCGCAGGCGCGGGCGGCGCAGGAGCGCGAGCGGCGGGTGCGCGGGCTGTACGCGATGTCGCGCGAGCTGAGCGCGGCACTCGTGGCCGAGCAGGTGGCCGAGATTGCGCTGCGCTTCCTGCGCGCGGAGTTCGGTGTGGCCGCTGCGGTGCTGGTGCCGCCGCTGGCTGCATCGCCAGGCCGCGAAGTGCTGGCGGTGCTGCCGGGCGCCAGTGTGGCGCCCGACCTGGGCGTGGCCCAGTGGGCGTTCGACCACGCCCAGGCGGCGGGGCAGGGCACCGACACCCTGCCGGCCAGCCCCTGCCTCATGCTGCCGCTGCGGGCACCGATGCGAGTGCGCGGCGTGCTGGCGATCGAAGGTCGCCGCGACAGTCCCGCGCAGCGCTGGACGCCCGAGCAGCGCGAGCTGCTGGACACCTGCGCCTCGCTGCTGGCGATATCGCTGGAGCGCATCCACTACATCGAGGTCGCCCAGCAGAGCAGCCTGCAGATGGAGGGCGAGCGCCTGCGCAACTCGCTGCTGACCGCGATCTCGCATGACCTGCGCACGCCACTGGCGGCACTCGTGGGGCTGGCCGATGCGCTGCAACTCACGCCGCTGCAGCCGCAGCAGGCCGAGGTGGCCGGGGCCATGCGGCGATCGTCGCTGCGCATGAGCGCGCTGGTGTCCAACCTGCTGGACATGGCGCGGCTGCAGTCGGGCGCGGTGCAGCTCAACCGCCAGTGGCTGCCGCTGCAGGAGGTGGTGGGCAGCGCGCTGGCGAGCCTGGACGAAACGCTGGCCGGGCGCCCGGTGCGCGTGGTGCTGCCGGCGGAGCTGCCGCTGGTCGAGCTGGACGCGGTGCTGTTCGAGCGAGTGCTGGTGAACCTGCTGGAGAACGCCGTGAAGTACGCGCCCGGCCCGCTGCGCATCGAGGCGCGGGTGGCGGGCCCGGAGATCGAGATCGATGTCGTCGACGAGGGGCCGGGCTTTCCGCCGGGCCGCGAGCTGCGGCTGTTCGACAAGTTCGAGCGCGGGGACCGCGAGAGCGCCTTGCCCGGCGTGGGCCTGGGGCTGGCGATCTGCAAGGCCATCGTCGAAGCGCATGGCGGGCGCATTGGCGCCCACAATGTCGCCACGGGCGGCGCCTGTGTGCGCGTGGCGCTGCCGCGGGGCGAGCCGCCGGCCTGAAAGGGGAGTCGAGGAGTGGGCGCTGCACGCGTGTTGATGATCGAGGACGAGCCGGAGATCCGGCGTTTCGTGCGGATGGCGCTGGAGAGCGAGGGCCTGGAGGTGTTCGAGGCCGTCAACCTGAAGCGCGGGTTGATCGATGCGGCCACGCGGCGGCCCGAGCTGATCGTGCTCGACCTGGGCCTGCCCGACGGCGACGGGCTGGATTTCATCCGCGAGTTCCGCGGCTGGTCGCAGGCGCCCATCGTCGTGCTGTCGGCCCGCGAGGGTGAGGAGCGCAAGGTGCAGGCGCTGGACGCGGGTGCGGACGACTACCTCGTCAAGCCCTTCGGCGTGGCCGAACTGCTGGCGCGGGTGCGGGTGCAGATGCGCCGCCGCACGCTGGGTGACGATGCCGGTCCGGTGCTGCGCTTCGGCGAGGTGGCGATCGACCGCACGCGGCGCACCGTGATGCGGGGCGACGAGGAGTTGCACCTCACCCCCATCGAGTACCGGTTGCTGCAGGAACTGGCCAGCGCACCCGGCCGCGTGCTGACGCACCAGCACCTGCTCAAGGCGGTGTGGGGGCCGGGGCATGCGGAAGACGTGCACTACGTGCGTGTGCACATGGCCAATCTGCGCAAGAAGCTGGAGCCTGATCCAAACCGGCCGCAGTGGCTCGTGACGGAAGCCGGCGTGGGCTACCGCCTGAAGGCTTGATCCCGACGCGCCGTCGCCCCGGCGCGCATCGGCGGCATCCGGTCACCCTGTTGCCGTCGCGGGCTCCGGCCGCGGGCGCAAGATCCGCCCATGCCAACCCTGCTCATCTCGTCTCGCGGGCTCCGGGCCCTCGCGGCCGCCGGCCTGCTGCCGCTGGCCGCGCTGGCGCAGGATCTGCCCGGGACCTCGGCCTGCCGTGCCGCGCTGCAGACCCTGGCCCAGGCCGAGGATGCGCTGCTGGCCGCTGCGCCGCCGGCCTCGGCCGCTGCAGGGCCTGACGACAGCCGCCAGCGCGCCGTCACGGCACGCTTGCTGCCGCTGCGCCAGCAGGTGGCGGATGCCTGCCTGGGCGGCATGACCACGTCGCCGCCCCCCTCACAGCGGACCTGGTCGGGTGCTGCGCCTACCCTGCCTGCCGTGCTTGCGCCCGCGGGGGCACGCGCGCCCGCCGTGGGCGCGCCGGTCGTGACCGTGGCGCCGCCGCGCTTCGAGGCGCCGGTCACGCTGCACTGCACCGGCATGGCCTGCCTGGCCAGCGACGGTGCCGTGCTGACCCGCGTCGGGCCGGTCGTCACCGGCCCCAAGGGCCCCTGCACGGCACAGGGTGGCCTGGTTCGCTGCCCCTGAGCCCACCGTCCGGGCCGCCGATTCACCCGCCTGACCCGCGGTGCATGCACCCTGTCGGAACGCGCTGGGAGCGCGCGGCGCCGGTCTTTAACGTGCAGGCCATTCCAGGAACAGGAGGTCCCCATGTTGGAGATCCAGGACGTCACCAAGACCTTCGGCACGCACACCGCGGTGGACGGCGTGTCCCTGCAGCTGTCGCCCGGCGTGATCGGGCTCATCGGCCACAACGGTGCCGGCAAGAGCACGCTGATGCAGATGCTCGCCACGCTCATGCCGCCCACGCGCGGCCGCATCCTGCTCGAAGGGCAGGACGTCGTGGCCAGGCCGGCGCTGATGCGCCGCCGGCTGGGCTATCTGCCGCAGGACTTCGGCGTCTACCCGCACCTGACGGCGCTGGAGTTCCTGCAGTATTTCGCGGCATTGAAGGGCGTGCGCGGGCGCCAGCGGCTGATGGAACTGCTCGAACTCGTGAACCTGCACGAGCAGGCGCACCGCCCGGCCATCGGCTTCTCGGGGGGCATGCGGCAGCGCCTCGGCATCGCGCAGGCGCTGCTCAATGACCCGGACGTGCTGATCGTCGACGAGCCCACCGCCGGGCTGGACCCCGAGGAGCGCCTGCGCTTCCGGCATCTGCTCGGCGACCTGGGCCGCCAGCGCCTGGTGATCGTGTCGACCCACATCGTGTCCGATGTCGAGAACATGGCCACGCACCTGGTGATCCTGCGCCGCGGCCGGCTCGTGGCCTGCGAGACGCCGGAAGCCGTGCTGGCGCGCGCTGCCGGCCGGGTGTGGACGGCGTCGCTCGCACCTCAGGAGTACGAGGCCCTGCGCGGCCATGTGCAGATGCTGCAGGCACAGCCCCAGGGCGCGCGCGTGCAGGTGCGCATGGCCCACCCGACGCGGCCGTTCGCCGAGGCGATGGCCACGCAGGCCACGCTGGAGGAAGCGCTGATGGCCGAGCGCTATGCCGACCACCGGGAGGCCGCATGAATACCGTGCTGTACCGGGCGCTCGTGCTCAACGAATGGCGGCTGCGCAGCCGGCGTGCCAGCAGCCTCGTGATCCTGCTGGCGGTCGTGGCGGCGACGTGGCTGATGGTGCTGGACCCGGCCAGCGGCATGGCGATGATGGTGGTCGACCGTCAGCGCATCGCCTACGAAAGCCCGGCGTTGGCCTTCGCCACCAACCTCATCGCGTCGATCCTGTTCGGGCTGGCCGGGTTCTACCTGGCGCGTGGCCGCTCGCAGGAGGACCTGCGCTGCGGAACGGCCGCCGTGCTGGCGGCCACGCCGGTCGGCAATGCGCAACTGCTCGGCGCGCGATGGCTGGGCGCCTTCGGTTTCCTGTTCTGCCTGGGAGCGGTCGTCATGCTGACGGCCTGGGTGCTGCAACTGGTGCGCGGGGAGGGCCCGCTGCACCCGGTGCCCTACCTGCAGATGCTCGTGCTGGGGCTGGCGCCGGGGCTGATGTGGTGCGCGAGTCTGGCCGTGCTGGCCGATGCCTGGGCGCCCTTGATGGGCAAGCGGGGCGACCTGCTGTACTGGTTGCTGTGGATGGCCCAGTTCGCCTTCCTGCCGGCGATGCTGGGCCAGGGGGCGATGCGGCTCACGGGCTGGCAGGTCTTCGACATCGGCGGCGCCTCGCCGCTCATCGTGGGCTTGAGCCAGCTGATGTCCGTGCAGCACATCGCCGTGGGCGGCAGCCCCTTCGACGCCACCCGGCCGCTGCTGCACATGCCCACGGGGCTGTGGAGCAGCGAGCTGATCGCCTTGCGGCTCGGTGCGATGGTGCTGGCGCTGCTGCCGCTCGTGCCGGCAGCGCTGCTGTTCCATCGCTACGCGCCGGGCACGGTCAAGCTGCGCGCGCCGTCGTCGCGCTCGCGGGTCGGGGCGGTACTGCAAGCCCTGCTGCGGCCGGTCCTTCGCCCCTTCACGGCGCTCGTGCACGGCCTGCTGAGCCTCGCAGCCCGCGTGCCCGGCGTGGCCGGGCGCTGGCTGGCGGACGTGGCCCTGCTGCTGCTCAGCCAGCCGGCGCTCGGTGTGGTGATGCTTGCCGGCATGGTGGCCGGTGCCTGCGTGCCGACGGCGGCGCTGGCCGGCGTGCTGGCGGCCACGGTGTGCGCCTGGGGCCTGGCGGTGTCGGACGTGAGCGCGCGGGATGCTCAGAGCGGCACGGGGGTGCTGGCCAGTGCCGTGCCAGGCGGGCCGCGCGAGCGGACGATGCGCCAGGCGGCGGTGGCGGTGGGGCTCGGGCTGCTGGTGGTGCTGCCGGCGCTGGGCCGGCTGGTGGCTGTGTCGCCGGTGCAGAGTCTGGCGTGCGTGGCGGGGCTGGCCTGCCTGGGCGTGGGCGCGGCCCTGCTGGGGCGCCTCACGCGCGGTTCGCGCACCTTCCTGGCGCTGTTCCTGTTCGCGCTCTACGTGAGCTTGCAGCGCACCGGCGTGGCAGCACTGGATGCCTTCGGGATCGCCGGGGACGCCAGCCTGGCCAGCGCCGCCGGCTATGGGCTGGCCGCCGTGCTGGGCAGCGTCGCGCTCTACCGCGCAGGCTCGTAGGAGTCTCAGTGCAGCTGGCTGTGGATCCACGCCCGCGCCTCGGGCACGGTCGGGAACACCACGTAGGGCGTGCGGACGAGGCCCAGCCGCTGGAAATCGGTGATGGCCGACAGGATGTCCTCGCGCTGCGCGACCGCGACGATGAGGATCTGAGGGTTCGTGAACATCGGGCCGATGTGCATCGCTGCGATCTCCGCCGTGGCCTCGGCCGACGATTCGTAGGCCTGCACCTCCAGGTAGTTCGTCAGGGCGTAGCGCAGGTCGTCGAACCGGCGGTCGCCGCAGATCACGTCCAGCGAGGCCCGGCGCTCGGCCACGGTCACGTCGCCGTAGTAGTGCCGGTACACGCCGGCGTGTTCCCAATCGATTTTGAAAGGCATGTGAGCGGTCAGCAGCGGATGTCGGCAGAAATGATAGGGACGGGCTCACAACTGCCCGCGGGGCATGAGCAGGCTGAGGCGCCGCGCCGTCCTTCGGCGTGATTTCCTTGGCGCTTAGGATGGGCTTCCTCCATTTCCGCGGGCTGCCATGTTGCTCAGGACCTTCATCACGTGGCTTTGCCTGGCTGCCCTCGCGGCGCCGCTGCAGGCACAAACAGCACCCGATCCCATCGCGCAGCTCGTCGGCCAGCTGGCCTTGGACCGCTACAAGGCCACCATCCTGGGTCTGACGCGCTTCGGCGACCGGCGCCAGGGCACGGCCCGCAACCGGGCAGCGCTGGACTGGATCGAGGCGCAGCTCAAGAGCTACGGCTGCAGCAACACCGAGCGGCTGGCCTACGACTTCACCGAGCCCGCCCGGCGTGGGCCGGTGCAACTGCAGCCGCTGCGGGCCGGCGGGCCGGCGGCCCAGGGCGGCGGCACGCTGTTCGGCCGGCGCGCGCCCACCAGCGTCAACACCGACCCGATGGCCCAGCCCGACGAGCGGCTGCGCGCACTCAATGCCGAAGGGCCGCCGCTGGGCGCGGGCACGCGCGAGAGCCTGTACTGCACCAAGATCGGCGCGACCCATCCCGAGGAGATGTACATCGTGTCGGCCCACATGGACGGCCTGGGTTACGGCGAGGCGGCTGACGATGACGCCTCGGGCACGGCGCTCGTCATGGAACTGGCGCGGCTCTTCAGCCAGCCCGGCGTGACCACCGAGCGGTCGATCCGCTTCATCCTGTGGAACAACGAGGAGACCGGGCTCAACGGCGCCTACGCCTACGTCGCGCAGCGCCAGGCCCTGCAGGGCATCGAGTCGCCCAAGGGTTCCGGTCGCTATCCCGAGCCGACCTGGCTGGGCATGATCCAGCACGACATGCTGCTGTTCGACCACGGCATGCCCGTGCCGAAGCTGGACGCCGACGGCAAGCCGGTGCTGGACGCCCGGGGCCAGCCGGTGATGATCGCGCCCAAGGGGCAGCGTGCGGAGGCCGACGTCAACATCGAGTTCCAGGCCAACTCGAAGTTGGCCGAGGGCTCGGCCCGGCTGGCGTGGACGCTGCGCGCCGCCAACGAAAAGTACGCGACCGACTATCCCGCCGCCGTCGGCAACCGCATGACCAACACCGACTCCACGCCCTTCATGGATCTCGTGCCCGCCATCTCGGTGCGGGAGAACGAGCGCGGCATGCAGATCGGCGCGGGCTGGAACCCGCACTGGCACCAGCCCACCGACCTGTTCACCAGCTACTCCGACCAGGACTTCCTGCTCGGGCTCAATGCAGCGCAGACGACGCTGGCGGCGGTGGCGCAGCTGGCAGGGCTGACGTTCAAGCCGTGATCCCGGAGCCCGCGTGCCGGTGCGGCCGGCCGGGTCAGCGGGTGGCCGCCGAGAGGGTCTCGCGGCGTTGTGGGCGCAGCCGGTCCCGCAGCGCCAGCCCGGGACGCTCGACGGCGTAGTGCAGCGCAGCCCCCACGGCCAGGATCACCGCGGCGTAGACCGGGAACAGCGCCAGGCCCTGCACCGGCAGTGCCGGCGTGATCCAGGTGTGCACGGCATGCATCGCGAGCTTGTGGCTCAGGTACAGGCTGTACGACACCGCCGCCAGCCAGCCCGTGCCCGGCAGCGCGAGGCGGGAGAGCCAGGATCGCGGTGCGGATGCCGCCAGCACGAGCAGCCCGAAGGCGAGTGACAGCAGCGGCCAGCCCACCGTGTTGGCCGCCAGGCCCGTGCGCTGGCGGAACAGCATCAGCGCGAGGCCGGCGAGCGCGAGCCCGGCCAGGGCCAGCAGGTTGGCGTGCTGCTGCAGGCGCTGCCAGGCCTGGGGCCGGGTCGTTCGCAGCGCGGCCAGCATCACACCCAACAGCAACCCGTCCAGCCGCGACCAGGTCGGGTAGTAGAGGTCCTCGATGAACCAGGGCCGCTCCGGCTGGGTGGCCGTCATGTGCAGCCACACCGCGCCCCGCAGCGCGACGCCGCCGAGCACGAGCAACGCGCACAGCCCGCCAAAGCGCAGGGTTGACGGTCGCCGCATCATCCACAGCGCCAGCAGCGGGAACACGAGGTAGAAGTGCTCCTCCACGCAGAGCGACCAGGCATGCGAGAACGCGCGGTTCTGGCCGTAGTCGATGAACAGGTTCAGCGTGAAGGTCGCGAACTGCCACCACGCTTCGAGGTGGGGCTCTTCGCGGAGCACGGGGAAGGCCAGGTACACGCCGAGCACCGCGGCGAAGGCTGGCAGGATCCGCCAGGCCCGGCGCCAGTAGAAGTGGCCCAGCGACGGCCGCTTGCCCTGGCGCAGCGCCTGCAGCCACTGCGAGCCGATCAGGAAGCCGCTGAGCACGAAGAAGATGTCCACGCCGGCCCATCCGAATCGGGTCAGCCATTCCCAGTCGGGACCGAGGCCACCGATCAGGAAGGTGTGGAAGCACATCACCCAGACGATGGCGATGCTGCGCAGCAGGTCGAGGCCGGGAAGGCGGGTCATGGTGGAGCCGGGAGCAAAGGGCGCGCAGCGTAACGCCCGCGCGGGCCGGTGTCGTTCGTCAGCGCTGCAGCACGACGCTGCCGCAGTCCTGGTCGAGGCCCTGGTGGCGCTCACGCGGGCGGGGCGGCGCGCCCGCCGCGATCGCGTCGTGCCAGCGCCAGGCGGCCGAGAGCCTGAGTGCGCCCTCCGGTGGCAAGGTGTAGGCGTCGTTCAAGGTCAGGCTCACGTCGGCACCCTCGCCCGCACGCAGCAGGACATAGTCGTCGGCCGATGGGTCGCCGCGCTTGCGCATCGCACCCTCGAAAGGCAGCTCACCCTTGGGCGCCTGGACGCGCACGAAGGGCGCGCGCCAGGCGCGCTCGAAGGGGCTGCCCCAGTTCAGCAGGTGCACGTCTTGAGCGGACGTGTTGCGCAGATGGAAGCTCACCGTCACCCGACCATCGGCCTGAGTGCTGGCGGTGAATCGGCACACCAGGTCTTCGCGGTGGACGGAAGCGGCATCGACAGGCATGGTCAGTGAGCAGCCCGCCGCGAAGGCCAGCGCTGTGGTGAGGCGGTGCAGAGCGTTCATGGCGCTGAGCCTAGCGCAAGGCGCCTGGCATGGCATCCCATGAGAAACGCCGCCCTCAGGCGGCGTTGCCACAGGGGCGCTGGAGATCAGTTCTTGGCCGGGTTGTTCTCGGCGAAGTATTCGTGGTTGTCGGAGTTGTTCAGCGCCTTGGTCGGGTCGGACTTGGCCAGGCTCTGGGCTGCGCTCTGGCCATAGGCCCAGTCCTGCGTGCCGGCGATGACGTTGAAGTGCATCATCTCGTGCACCAGCGTGCCACCCTTGCTGTCGGTGCCGGTCATCGGCGCGCTCCAGAAGGCGCCGCAGACGTAGATCTTGTACGGCTGTGTCGGGTAGACGTAGGCGAAGGTGCCGGTGTCCTTGCAGCTGCAGTCCAGCGTCAGGGCTGCGGTCTGGAAGGCATTGCGGGCCTTCACGTAGTGGTCCTTCGCCGTGTTCCAGCGAGCCAGGGTGTAGGCGCCGAACCAGGTCGTGTAGCGCGGCGTGGCCGACGGCGTGCCGCTCAGGTAGCTGGCGGAGCTGGCAGCGTAGTTGGTGGCCGCCGTCACGGCGGAGGCGAGCGCGCTCTTCTGCGACGCGGTGCAGGCGCCGGTATAGGAGATGCTGGCGGCCAGCGCGGTCAGGCTGGGGCTGGCTTCGGTCACCGCCGCGCCGAGCACGCCGTCCTTGCTGACGGGGGTGGCATCCAGGCGCTCGTTGCGGTTCTGGGCCCACAGGTACGTGGCCGAGGCGCTGCGCAGCGTCTGCGCGCCCGAGCCGTGCGTGCCGCGGTCGCTCTGGAACTCGATCGCGTAGCGGCCGTTCTTGCTGATGTCGTAATGGCCGGTCAGCTCGACCTGGTAGTTCAGCGTGGCGCCGGGGGCGATCTCCACGTAGTCGCGTGCCGTCGGCGCCGCGCGCTTGATGACCGGGCCGGTGTAGGCGACCGGCTGATCGTCGCGCGTGATGCGGAAGAGGGCGCCGCTCATGCGCTCGCTGGGCAACTGCCAGCGCAGCACCTGCACCGGGGCGCGGCAGACGTTGGTCACGGCCACGTCCACATGCACGTCCACGTCGCCGTTGACGATGGGGTTGGCGCTGCTCACGCGCACGTCGAGGCATTCACCCGATGCGGCATGGCTGGCGCTCGTGGCGACAACGGCAAAGGCGGCGGCGGTCAGCTTGAACCAGGTCTTCATGGAGGCTCCTCTCGGCCCGGGATCGGGGCGCTGGGTTGGGGAAGCCGCGAATTCTGGTGAGGAGGGCAGGCGTTGCCTCGTGGGACAAACCTGTCCCAGAAACCTGTGCGGCTGGCCGTTTGACGAGGCCAACATCTCCCGGTTTCTACGGAGGGACAAGGCGCGCGCGCGGTGCCAAACAGCGCGCGCCACCCGGGCTTCAGGCGGCCAGCAACTGCCGCAGCACGAAGGGCAGGATGCCGCCGTGGCGGTAGTAGTCCACCTCGATGGCGGTGTCGATGCGCAGCGTCAGCACCACCTGCTGCGTGCTGCCGTCGGGCCGGGTGATCGTCAGCGTGGCGTCGCCCTGGGGCTTGATGTCGTCGGCGAGCTTGATGTCGATCGTCTCCGCGCCGGTCAGCCCCAGGCTCTCCCAGCTCGTGCCCGGCTTGAACTGCAGCGGCAGCACGCCCATGCCGATCAGGTTGCTGCGGTGGATGCGCTCGAAGCTGCGCGCGATGACGGCCTTGATGCCCAGCAACTGCGTGCCCTTGGCCGCCCAGTCACGGCTGGAGCCGGTGCCGTACTCCTCGCCGGCGAACACGACCGTCGGCGTGCCTTCGGCCAGGTAGGCCTGGGCGGCGTCGTAGATCGTCGTCTTGCTGCCATCCTTCAGCGTGAAGCCGCCTTCCTCGCGCGAGCCGTCGGGCAGGGGCGGCAGCATCAGGTTCTTGACCCGCACGTTGGCGAAGGTGCCGCGCACCATCACGTCGTGGTTGCCGCGGCGGGCGCCGTAGGAATTGAAGTCGGGCTTGGCCACGCCGTGGGCCGTCAGGAACTGGCCGGCGGGCGTGCCTTCCTTGAACGACCCCGCCGGGCTGATGTGGTCGGTCGTGATCGAGTCGCCGAACAGCGCCATCACCTTGGCACCACGCACGCCGGCGACCAGGGTCTGGGGTTCCATCGTGAAGCCGTCGAAGAAGGGCGGCCGGGCGATGTAGGTGCTCTTGGGCCAGGTGTAGACCTGGCCCTTCACGCCCTGGATGGCATCCCAGAGCTTGCCGGGCTTGCGGGTGACGCGGTCGTAGTTGTCCTTGAAGGCCCGGGCGTCCATCGCGTACTTCATCAGCGCGTGGATCTCGTCGCTGGTGGGCCAGATGTCGCCCAGGTACACCGGGCGCCCCTTCTTGCCGATGCCCACGGGCTCGGTCATCAGGTCTTTCGTGACCGTGCCGGCAATGGCATAGGCCACCACCAGCGGCGGGCTGGCCAGGAAGTTGGCCTTCAGATTGGGATGGATGCGCGCCTCGAAGTTGCGGTTGCCCGACAGCACGGCCGCGCAGACGAGGTCGTTGTCCTGGATGACCTTGTTGAGCTCGGGCGTGAGGTCGCCCGCGTTGCCGATGCAGGTCGTGCAGCCGTAGGCGGCGACGTTGAAGCCGAGCTTTTCGAGGTAGGGCAGCAGCCCGGCCTTGTCCAGGTACTCGGTGACGATGCGCGAGCCCGGCGCCAGCGAGGTCTTGATGTGCGGCTGCACGGTCAGGCCGGCCTTCACCGCCTTCTTGGCGAGCAGGCCGGCGGCCAGCAGCACGCCGGGGTTGGAGGTGTTCGTGCAGGACGTGATCGCCGCAATCAGCACGTCGCCGTTGCGCACCTCCAGGCCGTTGTCGGCCTTGAAGGCCTGGCCGAGCTTCTCGGCCGGCTGGTTGAAGCCGTTGGCCGCGGTGGGCTGGCTGAACAGCTCGCCGAAGGTCGACGACAGCTTGCCGATCTCGATGCGGTCCTGCGGCCGCTTTGGGCCGGCCAGGCTCGGCGCCACGGTGCCGAGGTCGAGCGTGACGACGGACGAGTAGTCGATGTCGCCGCGCCGGGGCACGCCGAACAGGCCCTGGGCGCGCCAGTAGGCCTCGAAGGCCTCGATCTCGGACTTCTTGCGGCCGGTGCCGCGGAAGTACTCGACCGTTTTCTCGTCGACCGGGAAGAAGCCCATCGTCGCGCCGTACTCGGGTGCCATGTTGGCGATGGTGGCGCGGTCGGGCAGGGCGAGGCTGGCCGTGCCCTCGCCGAAGAACTCGACGAACTTGCCCACCACCTTGTGCTTGCGCAGGATCTCGGTGACGGTCAGCACCAGGTCGGTCGCCGTGACCCCTTCGCGCAGGCGGCCGGTCAGCTCGAAACCCACCACATCGGGCGTCAGGAAGTAGACCGGCTGGCCCAGCATGCCGGCTTCGGCCTCGATGCCGCCCACCCCCCAGCCGACCACGCCGATGCCGTTGATCATCGTCGTGTGGCTGTCGGTGCCCACGAGGCTGTCGGGGTAGTAGGTGCCGTCCTTCGTCTTGTGAACGCCGCGGGCCAGGTACTCCAGGTTGACCTGGTGCACGATGCCGAAGCCCGGTGGGACGACGCCGAAGGTGTCGAAGGCCTGCATGCCCCACTTCATGAACTCGTAGCGCTCGCGGTTGCGCTCGAACTCCAGCTTCATGTTGAGGTCCAGGGCCTTACGCGTGCCGTAGTGGTCGATCATGACCGAGTGGTCGACGACGAGGTCGACCGGCACCAGCGGCTCGATGGCCTTGGGGTTCTTGCCCAGGCTCGCCGCGACGTTGCGCATCGCGGCCAGGTCGGCCAGCAGCGGCACGCCGGTGAAGTCCTGCAGCACGACGCGGGCGACGACGAAGGGGATCTCGTCCACCCGCGGCGCGTTCGGCTGCCAGGCGGCCAGTTGGGCGACATGCTCGGGCGTGACCTTCTGGCCGTCGCAGTTGCGCAGCACGCTCTCCAGCACGATGCGCAGCGACACCGGCAGGCGTGCCACGTTGGGGTGGGTCTTGGCGAGGCGGGGCAGCGAGAAGAAGCGGCCGGATTTCCCGGAAGCGGTCGTGAATTCGGCCCGGGTGCTGGCGAAGGCGTGTGCAGGACTGGCAGCGGCGGCGGGTTTCGGCATGGTTACTCCTTTAGCATCACGGCCCATTGTGGCGAGCCTGCTGTGAATTTTGTGAATCCCGTTCCAAGGACTCGGCCATGAAGGGCCCGTCCGCTCGCCCCCGCCTCTTCCCGCTGACCTGGCCGCTGCTGCTGGAGCTGCTGCTCGGCATCGGCATCGGGGTCATCGGCACGGCCTTGGCTGCCCGCCTGTCGGACAACAGCGGGGCCGCCTTCGGCATCGCCAACCAGGTGTTTGCCGCGCTGTTCGTGCTGTTCCGCGTCATTGGCGCCGGCGTGAGCGTGGCGGTGACGCAGGCGCTGGGGGCCGGCCGTCGTGACCAGGCGGACGCCGTCGCCCGCGCGGTGGTGGGTGCCAGCACCTGGCTGGGCCTGGCCGGCGCGGCGCTGGCCTTGCTGGCCGCGGGGCCGCTGCTGCAGATCGTGAACACGCCCGCCGAGGTCGCCCCGCTGGCGCGCACGCTGCTGCAGGCGCTGGCCCCGGCGCTGCTGCTGGACGCCTGGAACGCCAACATGTCCAGCGTCATGCGCTCGCACCTGCGCAGCCGCGAGGCGCTGGTCGTGGTGGTCGTCATTCAGGTCGTGACCTTGACCGTGGCCTTGCTGGCCATGCCCCATCTCGGCCTGCCGGGCTACGCCCTGGCCTGCATCCTCGGGCGCGGGATGGGCCTGGCGATGCACATCACGCTGTGGCGCTCGCGGCTGGACCTGCGACTGCGCGCGGCCGACTGGTGGCGTCTCGTGCGCGCGCCGCTGGCCACGGTGCTGCACATCGGCATCCCCGGGGCCGCCGAAAACATCGCCTGGCGAGCGGCCTTCATGACGAGCCTGGCCGCCGTCGCGCAGCTCGGCGCCCATGCGCTGGCGACGCACGCCTACACGATGCAGTTCCTGCACGTGATCCTGATGTTCAGCCTGGCGATCGGGTTTGCGGTGGAGATCCTGGTCGGCCACATGATCGGCGCCGGGGAGTTGCACGCAGCCCACAAGCTGGTGCGCAAATCCCTTGCGCTGGGGTTCGTGGTGGCCTTCGTCGTCGCCGGGAGCTTCGCGCTGGCCGGCCCGTGGCTGCTGGCCCAGTTCACGAGCGACCCGCAGATCATCGCGCTCGGCTGCACCTTGCTGTGGTGGACCGTGCTGCTGGAGCCGGGCCGCACCTTCAACCTCGTGGTGATCAACGCGCTGCGGGCGACCGGCGATGCGCGCTACCCCGTGCTGGCCGGGGCCGCGTCGATGACGGTGGTGCTGGCCGGCGGGAGCTGGTTCCTGGCCGTCCACCTGGGCTGGGGCCTCGTGGGGGTGTGGATCGCCTACGCGGCGGATGAGTGGATCCGGGGCCTCCTGATGTGGCGCCGATGGGCGACACTGGGATGGTTGCCCCATGCCCGCGCCGCCCACCGCAAGCTGCGTCTGGCCCGGCCGGGGTGAATCGGTATTTTCCTAGCCAG
>RXJW01000207.1 GCA_003963005.1 Burkholderiales bacterium | reverse complement strand
TTCGGCAGGCCGTCGCCCGGGTCGAGATCCTGCCATTGAGCGCGGCCGAACCCCAGACCGCAACAGCGGGGGCAATCAACGCTCTTGGCACCGTCGCCGTTCTCATGGAAGCCTTCGCCATCGCAGGCCTTGCAGTCGTACTGGAAGCCGTCGCGATCGAACGACCCCTGGCCGTCGCACGACTCGCACGCGTGAACACGCAGTCGAGCTGCACCTCGGCAACGGCCGCAGCGCGCGGCGTTGATGACGGCTGGCAGCTCGACCCACGGGAAGTGCGGAGCCTTGTCGATGCAGTCGAACATGGCCGGCATCCTCGGAAGCTGGTCATCGGGCAGCGAAGCGGCATCAGGCATGGCGCAAGCCGGCACGCGTACGACCAGGTAGCCGTTGGTGGCGTAGACGAACTCGCCACGGCGAAAGGGCACCCGCATGTACGCCCGGGTGTCCGAGTCCGTTGCGCAGAAGCGCTGCAGATGGATCTCAGCCATGAGGAGCGTCCAGGCCCTCGTTGTGCTCGACGCCATCGAGCAAGCGCCCCGCTTCTTTCTTGCCAAGCCGGTGCATGATCGTCACGGGGAACTTGCCCTCGTCGCGGGCACGCGCCATGTCGCCACCGCTCTTGAGCTCGCGGCCATCCGTGTCCAGGCAAATGCCGCCGTTGATCCAGGTGCTCGCCTTGTTGACCCAGGTCTGGAAGTCGGGGAACTGGCGGAACACCGGTAGCCCCGTACTGGCATTGAACGCCTTGGTGCCCCAGCTACCCCATTGCTTGAATAGGTACTTCACACCGTGCTTCTCGGCGAAGTCGCGAGCGGCTTGGTGCCAGGCGGGCAGCGACGGGCGCGCACCATGGCCGGACTCGCCGCCGCTGATCAGCTGCTCCAGGAACTCCCAACCGTCCCAGTTCACAGCTCCCAGGGCGGGCTCGTAGCTGACGAAGGTCCGCCAGCCGCGGGCTGCGAGCGCGCGCATGTGCGGAAGGTGCTTGTCAGCCTGTTCCTGGTTCTCCGCCGTGCAGCCGATGACGACGTTGGGCAGCGGCGTGCCGGTCAGCAGCGCAGCCAGCCTCTCGATGCGCTTTGTCAGCACCATGAAGGTGTGATGCCCGGCCTGGGCCATCACGCCGAAGGCCGAGCCGATCTGCGCGTCGCTGACCTTGTCGTGCGCGATGTCGCCCATGCTGGTCAGGAACCATCGCCCAGGCTTGCGGGTGCGGAGCGGCAGATCGAGTACCGACTCGTCAAAGCGGACCTCGCCAGTCCATTTGCCGATGTTGCCGACCCGTGTGGCCAGACCCTGGTACTTCTCCACGCCCATGGCCTCGAGGCGGGCGGCCATCAGCGCCGCGTAGCACTTGGCACAGGCCGGTGACAGTGGATCGCAGCCCACCACAAGCGTCCACGTGTGGTCGCACCACTCTATGCTGGTGTTCACCGACATCCCCGGACCTCACTCTCCACTTCTCGCAGGCGGCCGGCACGCAGCCCCGGCTCGAGGCGGCGCCGCGCAAGCATGGCGACCTCCACCAGGTTGGGGTAGCTAGGGCTTCTGTGCTCCATGCTCGCGTCAGGCCGCAATGGGGCCATAGGTCGCCTCGAGGTCGCGCAGCGCACTTGCGGCCACCTCTCCGGCCGACGCGAGCGCCGGCAGATCAGCTCTCATCTCCTGAACAAAGTCGAGGTCCTGATGTCCCGTGCGACAGAAGCCCGCGTAGCTTTCGATCTTGGCCAAAGCCCTGACCTCGTCTTGACACTGCTGGACGAATCGCTGCCCCTCGAACTGGCCCAGCCAGAAGGCGACGTGCTCGGCCACTTCGTAGTCCGCTGCGCTCGGCTGCACTCGCTTCTCGGCGGCATCCTCGGTGAGCAGGGCCTCCAGCGTGCGCCACCCGTTGTTGACCCCGAGCTTGCGGCGGTTCTCCGAAGTCCAGGCGCACAAGTAGGCCTCGCTGACCGCGTACGGCGGCACGTCGGCGCCGGCGCCGGCCACGCGCACTCGTCGGGCAGCTTCTTCAATCAGGGCTTGGCCCATGTTCGTTCCGAGCCATGTGATCACGCTTGCAACCACGGTCGCCTCGCGCTGCCCGACCCCGGCGAGGTAGTCGGAGAGGACGCGGTTCAGCAACCGCGGCTTGGACGTCATGAGCTCCCGCCAACGGCCCGCAAACACATGCTCCCGGAGGAATCCCTTGCGCGCCGGCCGAACGGCCTCATGCCGAAGGTCCAGGCCCGGTTGTTCGTCGTCTCGCTCGCGGTACATGGTGCTGCTCTCCAGTAGTTCTGGCCTCAGGCTATCGGTGCCCAGCGCATGCGCAAGGCGAGATGCACGGGTACGCGTTCGGGCAGCGCACGCTCATGCGTTCCCTGCCTCTGACGGCTGCGACTGAGCACCGAGCAGCTCGACCTCATAGTGGTGCCCCAGGTTGCGACGCTTTGCGCCTTCATTTCCCATGGAAACGAGCCGATCCACATGCTGCTTGTCGGTGATGTCGTCACGCACGAGTTGGCGACTGCCGTCAGGCTCGACGCACCAGATTGCATAGGCCACGTCCGCCATGCAGCCCTCAGGAGTTGGTCTCGTCAGCGGGCACAACGCCCTCCAGCTCTGGCAGCAGCGCCCAAGCCGACATGCTCTTGAGCGCCAACAGCTCAAGTAGAAGTTCCTCTTCTTCTGGCGTCACGTCAGATGGGCCCTGTAGGTCATCCTCATCCGCCTCCGCATAGGGTGGACTAGCACCGATCGTGTCCCCCCGCAGCATCAGGACGCGCCATCGCGATAGCGACTCCTCTGTCATCTCGCCCCAGTAGTAGTCGATGCCGTATGGGTTCGACCCTGCAAGCGTCTCGAACTCGTCATCCCACTCCAGCGAATGGCCATTGAGCTCAACCTGCTCACCAGCCCGCAGGCTCGCTAGCAGGGCGCTTGTGCTGGGTGCTGACGCTTCGTATTCAAGCCGCGCCGCCCGAGCGTCTTCTTCCCGGGCATGCTTGTTCGCTGCCCATTCAAGCATCCGGGCATCATGCGCATCGACAAACGGCTTGTGGCGTTGCCAAAGCTCACGGCCGAGCTCGAAAGCTTTTACGAGGACCTGCTCACCCTGCAGCTGCCAGGGCGCCTCCATGAGTTCAGAGCCATGCGCCAGGTCGACCACATCGGCCCAGACCTGCTGTGCCACCCGATTCGCCCGTGGACGATCAACGACCAGCAGCACGCGGGCGAGCGCGAACTGACACCTCGCATCCAGGAAGGAGAACGTCCTCTGTGGCATCGGCGAACAGCCGTAGGGCACGGCCTGGCATGCTGCCTCGTCGCGCGAGCTGGCCCTGAAGGCAAGTTCAAGGTGAGCCTGTCCGAGAGCTGCTTCGTCAGCAGCAGACATGCACATGTCGTCGATCTGAAGGGGCATCAAGAGTCCAAGTAGTCGCGCTCGAGGCGATGCGCACTCTGCCAGTTGGCGGCGAACACCCCCGAGAGACGCACCACACTCGCCCCACCGATCAGGTGTGGGTCGATGGCACCCTTCAGTCGAAGCTCGTGTCCGGGCCTCCGCCAGACGATCCGCCGGTATCGAAGGACGCGTCACCGCCGGCGCTGGTTCCGCCGACGTCGATATCCCCTCCCCCACCCCAGGCGGCGCTCTTGGGCCGCCGCCGGTCGTCGTCATCGTCGTCATCGCGCGCGCGGAAGCTGCTCCCTGCCGAGCTGTGGTTACCTGCCCCGCTGTGCAGCATGTTGCCCACCAGCATGCCGGTCAGGAAGCCATCGCTACTTGAGCCGTGGTCGACGATGACCGTGCTGGGCCCGGCCGCCGCGTAAGCGACAGGGGCCTGCGCCCGGGCGACGCGCAGCTCGTGCTCGCGCTGTGCAGCCTCATCCCGCTGCCTGGCCTGGGCCTGTGAGGGGGTTTCCTTGCCACGAATCTCCGCGGCGATGTCACGTGCCCTGAGGGCCGTGGCGTAGGCCTCGTCGAAGGATCGCGCTGAAGGCAGTGAGGCTGTCGCGCCATCAATGGCCAGCTTGGCGCCGCGGGCCCGGTCGAAGTTGCCCAGCTTGGCTTCGGGGGCGAGATCCGGCTGCCCGTCACTCCAGCTGATCGCGTCATCCAGTTCCTTCTTCGCGTCCCGGAGGGCCGCTGCGGCGTGCTCGCGCTCCTCCTGAAGCCGCACGGCTTCTGCCTTGCGACGGAGGAGCTGCCAAGCCATCACGAGGGCGGCTCCGATCACTCCGGCCCACAAGGCGACCTTCACCCACGATGCGGGTTCCGGCTCGGGCGTCGACGCCTGGTGGGTGGAGGCTTCAGGCACGAGCAGCGGCGGCGGCACGGCCATGGCCGTCGGAGCGCTGGTAACCGCTGCCGGCTCGGCTGGCACGGGCGGAACCACGGCGACCTTCTGGCGCAGGTCGCTCAGCACGCGCGGGTTGGAGGCGAACTGCGCGCTGGGATCGATCCTGTCGGCCTCGGCGAGCTCGTGGCGGGCATTGGCGATGTTGCCCAGCTTCGCCTGCACCTCGGCACGCCAGTAGTGGGCCAGGGCATTGTTGGGGTGCTTCGCGATCACCTGCTGCAGCAGCTCATCAGCGTGCTGCCATCGGCCGGCGCGCATGTCGGCCTGGATGTCCTCTTTGGTCGCGGCGAAGGCCGCAGTGGCGGCCAGCAGCGCGACGGTGACCAAGACGCGCTTGCAGATGCTGACCATCACTTCCCTTCCGCCTTCTGGCAGGCGTGCATGGACACAACCCAACCGTCGGCGTTGGCGGTAGCGTGCGGCTGCAACTTGATGCTGCAGACCTTGCCGGCGCTCCGGGCCTGGACTTCCACGAAAGCGCCGTCGACCTTCACCGGGTCGATCACGACGCTCTCGGGCTTGTCGTTGTAGAGCAGCACCATGAGCTCGCGTGCGACCTTGATGGCCTTGGGAGGCACGGTGGTCGGCTCGCCGGCGTGGGCGGCCATCGCGGTCAGCATGAAGGCGAAGAGCAGAGTCGTGTTTCTCATGTCTGGCGGTAGTGGAGTGTTGAGCGCATGGCGCTCGGCCGGTGCCTGGTTCCGCCGGCAGTGTGCAACCGCGGCGGCCCGGGGCCTGAGAGACTGACCGGGGCGACTACTTGACCTCGGAGCGCTGCAGCCTGGACACCGCATCGCCCACTGTGACCAGGCCGAAGATGCCCAGCCCCAGGAAGAGCGCCAGGCCGCTCTGCCACCCGATGCCGCCCGCCTTCCAGCTCATGCCCTGCCACTTGCTCTTGGGCACGACGACTGTCCCCGCGTCCTTGGTCTGCACCTCATAGTCGCCGGTCAAGGGCTGCACCTTGACGACGCCGCTGTAGACGCACGGCTTGTCGCCTCCGCAGTCCACGAACAGGGTGGCGTCATCCCACCGCTGCAGTCGCCCTGCCACCTGGTAGCCGCCGGCAAGGGCAGCGATGCCAACCAACCACACGATCAAAGTCCTCATGTCCTCTCCCTTTCGATTTGCATCGATTCCACACATTCACGCGCGGCGTCCAGCACACCTTGCTCGGCCGCGCACCTGAGAAAGCCGTCCACCTGGTCAGGCTGGAAATACTCGAAGACTCGCCCTTCAGCACTGGCAGCGGCCCTCTGCCCCGGGAGGTCACAGAGGTGCGAGTCTCCATAGCGGACAGCGATCCGCCCCGTCTTCTTTGCCGTAAAGATCAGGAGAACGGGGACCCGCGCACCCTTCGCCGCATCGCGCTTCTGGGCTTCGAGCTTCTGCTGGGCCTTGATTTGTGCCAACTCCTCCATGTACCGAAGCATCTGCTGTCCCAGCCTGCCGTACTCGAGTGCGGCCCGCGGTTCCTGTTCTACGCGGAACTGGCGCACGCCGATGTTTCGCTTGTATTTGAAGCCCGCGTGCTGCCGCTTGTTGTCGATTCGCAGCACGCGCTTCAGCAAGCGCTGCTTGCGAGCGCACCGGTCCAGGATCTCCAGTAGTTCGTCCCGCGTGAGCGGCCGGTCATGCTCGGCCACGGCACGCTGACCAGTGACCAACCGGGTGATCCTGTCGATGGGCGAGCGGACCAGCAAAGAGATCCAGGAAACTGTACTGAAGCCGTTCATGTTCCGCTTTCGTTGGCGACCATGGTCAACGGCGTCTGGGCAAGGACCTGACGCACGCAGTCCGCAAGTACCTCGGCGAATGCCTTCTCGTCTCCGTGGTGCGCGACCCGCTCAGCCAGGGCCTGGAGCGCGGCAGCCCGCGTCACGCCCGCTGCAACCCTGGCACCGGTCGTAGGCTCGGAGACCGTCCACCTGTAGAAGGGTCGCCTCTTGGCGCCGTTGGCCTCCATGCAGGTGATCGTGCGATGCAGGACCAGGCCGTAAGGTGCCTCGTCGCCCTCAGTCGGCACGCAGCTGCCGTCCGCCATGCGGGCTTGGAAAGCGACCTTGCGACCGCGCCTGTCCACGAGCGCCGGCGGCGCATACGGGTGGCCCAGGATCGAGATGACGTTGCTCACCGGCGCTGGTTGGAAGTGGCTCAGGACGGCGCTCCATCGTCAGAAAACACGAGAGACCATTCCATGGCCCGGTACTGCGTGCCTTTGGGCCCCTCGAATGGCTCCATGCCCTCCAGCCGCAGGCCGGCCGCGCCGATCCACTCGACCCTCGCCTTGACCATCTCCGCCAGAAGCGTCTGGCCGTCAGCCCCCCAGGCCTGGGCGACGCCTTCACGGGCGTTGAAGCTGACGGACCCCGGCACGGCCTTGGGCCGCTCGATGGGTCGCCCCTTTGCATCCAGCAGCTTGGCGAACTTCATGCGGCCACCTCAGGAGCAGGCGCCTCGTAGCCGTGAATGAACGACAGGCCGTGCCAGTAGCCAGACTCACCCACTCGATGGGGAGCCGTTGTGGCGAGCGGATCGTCTTCTAGAAGGGTCGCGTACACCACCTGACCGTCAACACGATCCAGGCGGGCGCGCACGAGGCGCTCCGATCCAGGCCCACTCATG